>VGKQ01000024.1 GCA_016866995.1 Candidatus Pacearchaeota archaeon | reverse complement strand
AACATCTTTATGCAATTTATTTAGGGCTTGCACTTGGTGATAATAAAAAATCTATGAGCCTATTAGATATGTTGTTTAATAAGAATGACCCTCATATAAAAAAATTTCTTGAAGATAATGGCAATCGGGGTTATTCTTGCAATGAACAGACAATTTATCCAAAAATAAGCTTAGTCCGTGCATGTGATCTTCTTAAAGATAAAAGGGGGGAAGTGTATCACGACTCTATTCAGGGATTTATCTATGATAAAATTCTGGTAGTCTCACAAGTTCCTGATTCAAATGAATGGTCTAGAAGCGGTCTAGTTGGAGTGCCTGAACTTTTTTGTAGCTCAGTATTTTACTCAGACCATTTTGGGCTTACTGATATGTCAAAAGCACTTAGAGATATTATTTCAGATACGATTATCCCAACCCTAAATAAAAAGGTTGCAGAAAATGGGGGGAAATTATTTCCCTGCCCTCATAAAGGAAAATATCATATTCTGGGAAGGTGGCTTTATGAAAGGTCTGATTTATGCAGATTGAGTTTAGCCTTACTGGGGACCCAAGAAGATAAGCCAAATAGATACTTAACTTATACAGACTCATGGAATCATCTTGGACATTATTAATACTTAGAGTTAATTAATCTCCTCTCTTTCTGGCACTTTAACCAAGTCAACTACTTTATCACCCGATTGAAAAATCGAAAAGTATAAATATCTCTAAAACCTCAAGAGAGTATGCAAACACAAAATTATGAATTATTTTTAAGAGCAGATGTAAGCAGTTATATTGGAGAATGGATTGCAATATGCGACGGCAAGATAGTTGCTCACAGCAATAATGTAAAAGAGGTTTTGAGTAAGGCAAATGCCAAATGTCCTGGGAAAAAGCCCTTAATAGCAAGAATTCCAGACAAAGAGACAATGATATTCTAAAATGACTCTTAGCTTTAAGTATAAAGTAGTCAAAAGACCTGATGGAACTGAAGTAAAAACTCCCTCTATTCCAATAACTTTATTTGGGCAGACAAGATTTGATTCAATCGCATTGCTTGATTCTGGCGCAGACATCTCAGCGATACCTAAAGACATTGCAGAAATTTTGGGGATAAATATAAATGCAAAATCTGAGCCTTCTTTTGGAATTGGCGGAAAAGTAGATTCAATAGAATCAAAAATGAGAATTGCTGTTGAGAAAGGGCATGAAAATTATATGCTGACAATTCCAGTAAAAGTAATACTTGGAGATTATGATTTCCCTATCTTGCTTGGGAGAGCAGGATTTTTTGACGAATTTGTGATTTCTTTTTTCCAAAAAGAGCAAAAAGTAACTTTAAAGAAAGTTGCTTAATTATTTCTTGGCAAGTTTCCATAGAAACTTGAAATATTTTCGTAAGACAGAAAGGTTATATCAATAAGGCAGGGTTCTTGCTTTAGTTTCATTTTGTATTAATAATAGAAAAGAGTCTTCTAAATTTTCTTTCAGAAAATCTTTAATTTCCATCAAGGTTTTTCTTAATTCATCCTCTTTTCTGTAGAGTATTTGGATAAGGCAATTATAGTCTGAAATTCCAAAAGCAAGAGCGTTTATTAAAGGATGATCTTTGCAGAATTGATTTATTTTTTCTTTTTCTTCTTTTGTCTGGTTTTTTAGCTTTAATCTTAGCGTAGCAAGATAAAACCCTATCTTTTCAAAATCAAATTGGATTCTTGTTCCAAGAATTATCTTATCTTTATACAATTGTTTCATTTTATAAATTATTAATTCACTTGATATTCCGGTTTTTAATGAGATATCAATAATTCTCACCCTTCCATTTTTTTCTAATTCCTTTAATATTTCTATCTCCTTTTCATCTAGTTTTCTTTTTTTATAGTTACCAACAAAATTATAAGTGTCTTCTGCTATTTTTAATCCAAATTGTTTTAATTGATAGAGGTTAGAATATGTTGTCAAGAAAATTTCATATTCTTTAATCTCATGCTCTTTTATGAAATTGTAAAAAATTTCTTCAAATTCTTGCTTGTCTTTAAATATAAAGTTCACAAATAAATCATATTTTGTTGAAATCTCTCCCACAGAAATAACATCCTTCATTCTTTCTAATTCTCTTTTGATTTGTTCTTTATTTTTAATAGTCTTCAACCAAACTATAATAAACTCCTTATATCCTAAAAGATTATAATTAAAAATTGTAAGATATTTTTTAATAACACCATTTAATTCATATTTATTTAAAGTATATTCAACTTGGTCTCTTGATAATCTGCATCGCTTTCCTATTTCTGTAAAAGGCTGCCTGTAATGATGATAAAGATAATTTAAGAGTTTCTTATCTTTTTGTTTTAGTTCCATCCTCTTACAACTGAATTTATATTTATAAACTTTTCTATTTTATTAAATAATTTTCCAAATATTTTTAATTTATTAGGAATTTATACAAGAAAAATTTAAAATATACAAAATTCAATAATCTTGCATGAACAAGAAAAAGATTAAATTAACAATGCTTTCCTCAATAGCTGAAGATGATTTAAATCATGAATACAGCGAAGTTCTTGGATTCTGCAGAGAATCCTGTCATAAAGTTTTGAGCTTTTTGTGGAAAGGGTATCAAATTAGAGATTATAGACAAGTAGGTTTTAGTACAAATGATCAAGAGTTTGGAATAGAGATAGAAGAAGTTTGCGATTATCCCAAAAGATTGCTTGGATATTTAGGATTTCAAGGGAGGAATAAAAATATTCTTTGCAGATTAGTAGGCGGAGATGAAAGATTAATTAGAGCACTTTCTCAGCCATTAGATAATATCAGAGGGATACTATCTCCTCACAAAAGAAAAGCCCCAATTGCAGAACCTGAATTAAAGGATTATATAAATGATTGGCTGTTTGGTCTTTCTTTGATGAGTCCATTATATCAATCTATTTACAGAAGAAAGATTAGATCTAAAAATATTGAATTAGTATTCTTAAGAAAATTAAAAGCAATGTCTAACAAAGAAAGAATGGACCAAAGTCTTAAATCTCTTATGGAAATATGGCATACCCCGCGCCAGAATATTGAAGCATTAAGAGAAATTATTTCGATTTGTTTATCTAAAGATGTAAAAAAAATTAGTAGAAAGGATGTTGATCCTTTTTTCTACTGGAGCAAGGATTTAGAAGGAAGATTAGCATTTCATCAACAACATCAAAAAAAATAAGATTTATTTCTCATCAATATCATTCGCAGGCACCTTAACCAAATCTGTAACTTTATCACATCGAAAGCCTTATAAACATAGATACTTTAAATAATATAACATGATCGCTAGTGATCTCCGGGTCACTAGTTTTTTAAAATGGAGGATTGTATTATTTTTCTTGATGGGGCTTATCTCTCTTTAGTTTCTAAGTTTTTAGGTAAAGGAAAGCCAGTCAAATTCAACATTAGGAAATTTGCTGAAAATCTTGCAAAGAAAGAAGGATTGCTTTGCAAGGAAATATTTTATTACAATTGCCCTCCATTTCAAGGAACTCCTCCAACTGAGGAGCAAGAAAAGAGAAAAGCCGGTTATGATAAATTCATCTCCAAACTTGATTTGATTGGAATTAATGTAAGAGAGGGTAGATGCCAGATGATAAATAATGAATATGCACAAAAAGGAGTAGATGTTCTATTAAGCATTGATTTAATAAGAAAATCAAAAGAAACAAAGAATTTTATTCTAGTTGCATGCGACACAGATTTTGTTCCAGCAATAAAAGACATAAGGGAAAAAGATAAAATCAAAGTTATTTTGTATTATTTCAAGGATAAAAATTCAATGTTTTCTATGTCAGATCATATCTTAAGTGTTTGTGATAAAAAAGTAAGATTAAAAAAAGAAGATTTTGATAGAGCAGGATTTTAGGATTATCTTCTTGCCAATTTCCACATGAGGTTAAAATATTGCCTGAAGGAGTTTGCAACCTGTTTATTTTTAATATAAAAAACAATTATTTGAGGTTCATAAATCACAAGAAGAGTATTATCATTTAAAACCTCCAAAGATGCCGGAGTAATATATTCAGAGGGCATTGTTTTAATTTTGGTTAATGCCTGTTTTTTTCTTATTTTAATTAATTCTGTTGCATTTTTATTATAAATAATTCTCATTGAAACTTTCTTTTTTACCCTTCTATTATTAAAATCTTTAAAATACCCCCCTAAAATTTCAGCTGATTTTGGAGCTCCTAAAATAAGCCACTCATCTTTTTCCTTGGATTCTTCAAGAAGTTGTTCCCATATGGTTTTAGCTCCTTTTATGCCTTCATAAATATTTAACTGCGCCTTTTCTTTTTTCTCATAAAAAAGTTTCATAAGTGAAGGAATTTGTTTTTCAAATTCATTTAATTGTAATTTTTTAATATTAATAATTTCTCTAATCTTTGTTGGGTTTACTGCTTTGAATATTCTTTTATTAGCTTCAATGATATAGCTTACTAAACCCTCTTGAACCAAGTTATCAAGAGCCTTGTAAACAGAAACCCTATTAAGTTTGGTTTTTTTGGCTATCTCTCCAGCTGAACTTTTTCCAAGTTGTAGCAATGCGACATAAACTAATTCTTCACTTTCTAGATAACCCATTTCTTTAAGCATATGTTAATAATAGTTTAAGTATTTTTAAATCTTACTATTGTTGTATATTAATATTCAACAAATATTTAAATTGAATGCATATTAAATTAAGAAGAACGGAAATGGAAGCAATGAATAGTTTAATAAAAAAATTGAAATATGACTCCTCTAATCCACGTGACGTATGCGCAAAGGTTAGGTTGAAAAAACATCTAGATAGTATACCTCGAGATAGCAGGGGTAATATTAGAGTTGGCCCTTTTAGTGATGGTTTTATAAGTCTATATGACACAATTGCACGATATATGCTAAAAAAAGGATATAAGGCATGGGTTGCCAAGCATGCAGGACTAAGTCCATCCTATCTTCTTATAGGGGGCATAATAACCGGTAGCATAATTTTTTATTCACATTATTGCAAATAATGATAAGAATATCAGGCAATCTCCTCTCTCTCAGGAACTTTAACAAGGTCAACTACTTTATCCCCAGATTGCAACCTGACAATATGCACACCCTGAGTTGCTCGCCCCATAACTCGCAACTCCTTAACTTTAACTCTAATCACCATTCCTTTTGCAGTTGTAACAATAACAGAATCTTGATTGTCAACAGAAACTGTTGTAATAACTCCTCCTGTCTTATCATTTGTCTTTAAATTTATTACTCCCTTACAAGCTCTTCCTGTTAATCTGTATTCCTCAATTTCACTTCTCTTGCCGTATCCATTTTCAGTTATAGTCAAAATTGTAGATTTTAAGTTTTCAAGAACTTCCATTGAAACAACCAAATCATTTTTATCTAACTTGATGCCTGTAACTCCGTAACTCGCTCTTCCCATTGCCCTGACTTCATCTGAATTAAATCTGCAAGCCTGCCCTTTATGAGTAACAAGCACAATTTCCTGCTTTTCTTTAATCACTTTAACATCAACAACAGAATCTGAATTATCAGCAGGAAGATTTATTACTCGAACTCCTGAGCTTCTTGGCTTGCTTACAAGAGATAAAGGCATCTTTTTTATTATTCCAAGTTTTGTGACAATCATCAAGCTGTCTTCAAACTTTTTCACAGCTATAATGCTTTGAATTGCCTCATCTTTCAAGGAAATCATATTGATTAAAGCTTTTCCCTTGCTGTATCTCTCAGCAGCAGGAATCTCATGAGCTTTTAGCCAGTAAACTCTTCCTTTGCTTGTGAAGAACATTAAATAATCATGAGTCGAACAAGTTAACATTTGCTTTACAAAATCGCCTGTTGCCAAGTCACTTCCAATCACTCCCTTTCCTCCTCTTTTCTGTTCTTTGTAAGTCTTAATATCCATTCTCTTTGCATATCCCTTGTCTGTAATCATTATAACAACATCTTTTTTCTGGACTAAATCCTGCTCTGATATTTCTGAAACTTCTCTTGCCAAAACATAAGTTCTTCTTGTGTCTCCGTATTTTCTTTTTATTTCTGAAATTTCTTTTTTAATCACAGATAAAATTTCCTGCTCGCTTGATAAAATTTTCTGCAATTCCTTAATCAACTCAAGAAGCTTCTTATCTTCATCTTTCAGCTTGTCAACTTCCAAATGGGTTAAAGCAGATAATTTTGTCTCGAGAATAGCATCTGCCTGTCTGACAGATAAATCATACTTTTTCATTAATTTTTCCCGCGCTTCTGTTGTATGGCTAGCTTTTTTAATCAAATCAATAACAGAATCAATATCTTTCAAAGCAATCAATAAGCCTTTTACTATTTCAAGCCTGTCTTCTGCTTTTTTCAAGTCAAACTTAGTTCTTCTTGTGATGATAATTTCTCTGTACTTAACATACTCTTCAATAATCTGCTTTAAGTTCAGTGTTTTCGGCTTTCCTGCAACAAGAGCAAGAAGATTAACATCAAAATTATCCTGCAATCTTGTGTATTTATGCAAGCCATTTAATGTGAATTTTGAATCAGCTGATTTTTTTAATTCAATTACAATTCTGACTTTCCCTTTTGCACTCTCGTCTCGAATATCAGAAATGTCAGGGAATTTCTTTTCCTGAACAAGTTTAGCAATAGAAGTTACAAGCTCTGCTTTATTAACCATGTATGGAATTTCAGAAATAATTATATTTTCCTTGCCTTTATGCTCTTCAGCACTTGTCTTCCCCCTCATTACAAGCCTGCCTTTTCCTGTCTTGTATAATTCAAGGAGATTTCCAGAAATATACCCTCCTGTCGGGAAATCAGGGCCAGTGATAATCTCGGATAATTTTTCTATTGTAATTTCAGGCTTGTTAATATAGGCAATAATAGCATCACAGACTTCTGTCAGATTATGCGGAGGGATATTTGTTGCCATTCCCACTGCAATTCCAGAAGCTCCGTTTATCAGCAAGTTTGGAAGCTTTCCTGGAAGAGTTTCTGGCTCTTTTAAAGAGTTGTCAAAATTAGGCAGCATCTTGCAAGTATCCTTGTCTATATCCTCAAGTAACTCAAGAGCAATTGGCTCGAGTTTTGCTTCTGTATACCTTTGAGCAGCTGGAGGGTCTGCATCAAGACTTCCAAAATTTCCCTGCCCGAGTATGAGGGGATAGCGAAGAGAAAAATCCTGAGCCATTCTTACAAGTGAATCATAAACAGCAATATCTCCGTGAGGATGATATTTTCCTATCACATCTCCGACAATTCTTGCGCTTTTTACAGTATGCCCTTTATCAAGTCCAAGCTTGTCCATTGCAAAAAGAATTCTTCTGTGAACAGGTTTAAGTCCATCTTCTACAGAAGGCAACGCGCGGGCAACAATGACAGACATTGCATAATCAATATAAGCTTTTTTCATCTCTTCTGAAATTTCAGCTCCAACTATCTTTTTGCCTTCTTCAAGCTCGTCTTTCTCTAATTCTTTCTCATCTGCTTCTATGATGTTGTTTTCTTCTTTCTTGTTTTCTTCTTTTTCTTTGTCTGTCATGTTATTTTTTTAGTTTAATCTTTTCTTAGATTTTATCAAATAAAATATGCTCCCCTTAAAAATATCAATAATCTTAAAACCTGCAGTATTAAGTATTTCTCCAATTTGTTCTTTAGAAAATTGTTCAGATATAATATTATTAATTATTATTGTACCATTACCTTTATGAACAAACTTCTTGAAATTATACTTATTGTATATTTTTAATCTTTCTTTCAAAGCATTCTCATTATAAATGGTGATAATTAAGAATCCATTATCTTTTAGTACTCTTTTCATCTCCAATAATACTTTTTGTTTTGTTTTGCCAAGGTTACAGAATGTTCCAATAATAGCGATAATATCAAATGTTTTATCATTAAAATGCGTTTTTTCGGCATCTTCTAAAGTAACCTCAACATTTTTTAGAGTACAGGCAATTTCTTTGCTTTTTTTAATGGAATATTTATCATTATCTATACCAAAAACTTTTTTACAAATTGACGAAAAAAAACCTAAGTTCCTGCCATCTCCACAACCAACATCCAATAATATGCAGTTTTGTGGGATATGTTTTAGCAAGAATTTTCTTTCTTCTTCAAAAAACTCTTTATAACTTTTTGGCGGATTTTCCTCAACATTCTCCCAAAATCTTATAGTTTTACTTTTCATCTTTTTACAAATCCAGCTCAGCCTCCTTTGCATGCTCTTCAATAAACTCTCTTCTTGGCTCAACATCATCTCCCATTAAAGTTGAGAAAGTTTCATCAGCTTCAACAGCATCTTCAACTGAAATTTTCTTCAGTGTTCTTGTATTTGGATTCATAGTTGTATCCCATAGCTGAGAAGCATTCATTTCTCCTAATCCTTTGAATCTTGTGACATTTGGATTTCCCCCAAGCTTATCTAAAACTCTCTTCAAAGCCCCTTCTGAATAAACATAATGATCCTTATTTTTTCTGATTTTGAACAAAGGAGGGACAGCAGCATAAATCTTGCCTTGTTCAATTAACTGAGGCATAAACCTGTAGAAAAATGTTAAAAGTAAGCATCTTATATGGCTTCCATCAACATCTGCATCAGTCATGATTATAATTTTCCCGTATCTTAATTTTTCAAGATTGAACTGCTCTCCAACTCCTGTTCCAATAGCTGTTACAAGATTGCTTATCTCTTCATTTGAGAAAACTTTTGTAGGAGCTGCTTTCTCAACATTAAGAATTTTTCCTCTTAATGGCAAGATTGCTTGAGTTTCTTTATTTCTTGCCATTTTACTGCTGCCCCCGGCACTATCTCCTTCGCAAATGAACAATTCTGTCTCTTCTGTCTTATTAGATGAGCAATCAGCCAATTTTCCAGGCAAGCCAGAAAATCCGAGCGCGGATTTTCTTCTCACAAGCTCTTTTGCTTTTTTCGCAGCTTCTCTTGCTCTTGACGCTTCTGTTGCTTTTGTCGCTATTTTCTTTGCAATCTGTGGATTTTCCTCAAAAAATTCAGACAAAACTGAAGAAACAATAGAATCAACAATCCCCTTTAATTCAGAATTTCCTAATTTTGTTTTTGTTTGCCCTTCAAACTGGGGCTCCTGAATTTTCAAAGAAATAATTGCAGTCAACCCTTCTCTGACATCATCACCTGTCAAATTCCCGGTTTTAATCATCCCCTGCTTTTTTGCATAATCATTTATTGCTCTTGTCAATGCTGTTTTAAAACCAACAACATGAGTGCCGCCTTCAATCGTATTAATTGTATTCACAAAACTGAATAGAGTTTCCTGATACGAATTATTATACTGGATAGAAACATCAACAATTGCGCTGTCTATTTGCTTCTTAAAATAAATTGGTTTGTGCAAAACTTCCTTGCTTCTGTTTATCCATTTAACAAACTCTACTAATCCCCCTTCATAATGAAATTCTTCTTTTTTTCCTTGCCTTTCATCTTTAAACACAATTCTTAACCCAGCATTTAAAAAAGCTAATTCCCTGAATCGAGTTGCTAAAGTTGAGAAATCAAAATTAGTTGTAGAAAATATTTCTTCATCAGGATAAAAAGTTACAGTTGTTCCTGTTGCATCTCCTTCATATTTTCCTTTTACTTTTACATCATCTAATGGCTTTCCGATTTTATAAGATTGAGTATAAATTTTTCCGTCTCTCATGACTTCCACAATCATTTTCTTGGATAAAGCAGCTACAACACTTATGCCAACACCATGCAAACCACCTGAAACAGCATATGCTTTTTTGTCAAATTTTCCACCTGCGTGAAGCTTTGTGACTATGATTTCCATAGCTGACTTCTTGTAAACAGGATGAACATCAACAGGAATTCCTCTTCCATTATCTTCCACAGTAACAGAGCCATCTTTATTTATTGTAATTCTGATTATATTACAAGCTCCTGCCAGGCATTCATCAACTGCATTATCTACAACTTCGTAAACAAGATGATGCAAGCCGTCTTTTCCTGTGCTTCCTATATACATACTTGGTCTCCTGCGAACACCATCAAGTCCCTCAAGTACTTTTATTTGTTCTGCATCATATTTTTTCTTTTCTTCTGCCATTTTGAAATTCTCATATTTTTATTTATTAAAAGATTATAATGTGCGCTGGGTGTGGGATTTTCGTAAAGAAAATCGAACCCACGATACCTGAGCAAGGTCGCTGGCTTATAAGGCCAGTGCAATTACCGACTCTGCCAACCCGGCTTTGCACACCAAAAGATTTAAATAATCCTTCAGCATATACTAAATGTAAGACCTGAGCAAAAAAATTACCGGTTCTGCTGAACCCTTTTTCTTTTATTTTTGTTATCATTTTTTCTTCTCTTGTATAAATTCTTCAAATAAATTTTTCTTAAATTGATTATAAATTAAATTAGCCCTGCATTGAATACAAGAAGGTTCAAAATCAGGGCACATTTTTCCAAATTCTTTCTCAAATATCTTATCAATTCTCTTAATGAATTTTTCAAAATCTTGTTCTATTTCCTCTTGTATTTTTTTCTTTTCTTCTGCCATCTTCTGTTTATATAGACTCCTTAATTATCTCATTATAACACTTTTTGCATATGTGATACTTTTTTACATTATTATTTTCATCTGGAGGCGAGAATAATATTGCTCCAAAATCAGTTAATTCTTTCCTGCACTTATCACAAATTGGTTTAATTGCCATCTTAAGTTTTTGTTAGTTTTCTCTAATTTAGTTAATTTTTATCAAATTTTAGCTGGTAAAATTAGCTAATTTCAACCTCTTATAATATGATAAATTTAACATAGTTTATAAATCTTTTCTTGGGTTTATCGTCGATAAAATCAATTGTTGCAAGTTAATATATATATTGCAGTATATAGATTAAGAAATGAATTATTCTTTAGCAACTTTCCAAAGTTGCAAGAAAAACTCTCTAAATTCATCAGCTATCTGTCTACTTTCTATTTTAATAGCAGTAGATTTCTCTTTCCATGTAATTATAATTATCTTATCTTTAAAAATAGTAATTCCATGAGGAAAATCAAAGTTTCCAAATCTCATTTTAGTTTGTTTAAATTCTTTTTTTGTGTAGCCTTTTAGCATTATATTTTTAATCTTGATATTAGCAAGCAATCTTATATCTAATTTTTTTTCTAATCTTCTCTTAATAAAATTCTTATAAAATAAGTTTATTTTAGGTTCTAAATGTTCTTCTCCATGCATAAAAGCAAGATAAAGTTCTTTAGGTTTGGAGTCTTCAATCAAATTTCTTAATAAATTGAAAATTGCCTTATCCCCTTCATAAATTTCAACAAATTGTAATCGTTCTGATAATTTCTGTTTTTCTAATAGCAATGGAATTGATTCAGCAATTCTTGCTCTTTTTTCATTCAAAAATGTTAAAATAGATTTAGGGTTAGCAGCTTGATATTTTCTCTTATTCCTAATCTTAACATAAGAAACTAGGCCTTTATCCTGTAGTTTTCTCAAAATTTCATATATTTTAGAGCTTGGTATCTGTGTTTTTTCCAAAATATTTCCAACGCTAGTTGAACCAAGTTCTAATAAAGCAATATATACTTTTATTTCTCTCTTTGTCAAGCCAATATCTTCAAAGATTGATATGTCCATAAGAATAAAAACTTTTCAGTATTTATAAATCTTATTATTACTACTCCCTTAAAGGGTAGAAAAATAATATAATATGATAGTGACTACTTTATTGTGGTAAAATGCAAGGAGAATGACAAATAAAATTTTTCAACCTGTACTAAGTATCGGGCAAAGAATAGATTTAGCCAAGGCTGGAATTGACTCTTTTGTTTATTCTTGGCCAGGGGACATGTCACAAGAAAATGAAACTTTAAAAAAATTAGGGTATCATCTTACTTCAGCAAGGTATGTCGCTCTTATTAGAACAATCATGGGAAAAGAACATTGCTTATCCATATGGCCTGCTTTAACTTCAGATTTAGTAGCTTACTATCCAAAAAAAGGCAGTTTTCTTTGTGGAGTATCAGAAGCGCCTACTTACTCTAATGATGGTCATTTAAAAAGATATTTGGATTGGAGCGAGGAAATATATCACAAAAATGACGGGATAAAGCAAGAAAAAGTCCCTATAGATAAATTCGCGAAACATCCTGTAATTTATAACATGTTATTAGAACAAGCTAAGATGTATCAATTATTTTTGCAGGGTGCTAAGGTAAAATCCTTTAAAATTGATATCAAAAACAGCAAAAATGAAGATATTGATGCTGGCTTGTTAATTTTTGGTGGTTTAGGAAACGACCCAAATGATTATTATCTAAATAATATAGGGATTTGGCCATTTCCATTTTTAGATACAGGTAAAACCCTAAACAAAAACTGGAGATATGATCAAGATAATTATAAGAGAATTTCAATGATAGGATTAAGAAGGGTTTCTGAACCGGATAATTTTTTTTATGATGGTGGTGTATGCCATCATCGTCCTAAGAATCCTAAATTTGGAATAGATCCTCCTTTGCATATTTCTGCATCAGTAACTTATGAACAAATTTCAAGAACATTAAGAAAGCTTGAGCTTTCAGGATTAGAAAAAACTCTTTTTAAGGAATTGGGAGAAGATTACGAATAATATAAATTGAGAATTCTAAAATTATCTTTTTACATATAGAACATAAACTGGAGTTTCTCCTGCGCGACTTGGATCTATAACTGCCTGTCTTTCTACTTTATAACCTATTTGTTCTAATCTTTGCTTGACAAAATCTGTTAAGTCCCCTAATAAAGGTCCAATTTGAGTAGATTCAGAAAATGGTTCCTTTTTCATTGCCCTGTCTGCTCTCTTAACTAATTCTTCAAGAAAAATATTAAAGTTAGTCATAAATCAGTAAATAAATCAACATTTTTAAGCATTATTGCAATTAATAATATACTTTTCTTTTAAGCATAAACTTAAATAATCTTCCTGCCTCTATCTATCATGGATATTCCAAACTTAGAGTTGTTGGTTAAAAATCATCCAATTGCTGTTTTTTCATCTTTAGCAGTAGGAGCATATTTATTATACTCTTCAGTTTGTTTGGCTTTAATTCATAGGGAAAGAAAGAGGGGAAGAAAATTAAAAGACAAAATAATTTTTTATAGAAATTTTATTGAGCAGCATCCTTCTCTCCTTGAAGATAGTAAGGTAAGAAAGTTGTATGATAAAAGTGCAGAATTAGTAAGATAATTTTCATCTTTTTCTATATTTCAGAAGTATAATTCAACTCTAATTTTTATTTTATCACCGCAATTTATTTAAACTCCAGATATTATAATGACCCATGGCAAGAATCCCTACAAGAGAAGAAGCAGAAGGAGAATTGTTCAAGGCTATTCATGAATTTGACTGGGCTGTTTTTTTAGATAATTTAGATGATAAAGAACTCTTTTTGACAAATTATAGGGCTCTTAGCGCACAATTAAGACGTGGGGACAAATTATCTATTAAAGTAAGAAAAATTGAGAAAGATATTGGAGAGCTAAGAGGTTGTGATCATAGTTATCCTTATTTTGGTATATTTCTTCGTAAAGCAGATGGTTCAGAAGAGGATGTTACGAGGAAGACATTATTATATGATTAAATTACATTATTATAATTTTTAATAAATAATTTTAAGATTAAGTATGAGATAATTTTAGATTTTTTAATTTCTTACAAAGATTTATATAGATAATGTTCTGATTTAATA
>VGKQ01000023.1 GCA_016866995.1 Candidatus Pacearchaeota archaeon | reverse complement strand
TTGTTCTCTCTTATCGCCCTCCTTTACGATCCATTTGATTTTCTTCAGGTTTAGTTTTTTCATAAGACTCTGTTGTTTAACAGAGCTTATGTGTGTTATCGAGAGCGCATTATTTCTGGATAACACACTTTTTTATTCAACAATAATCTTTATATATAATCAAAACATAGCAAAATAGAGGAAAAATGAGGAAGAAAATATTTATTTTACTGGTTTTTGCAGCGATTCTGAATATGAGCATGATTTCAGCTGAAATCATGCTGTCACAGCCAAAATCTATATATAACATGGGGGATATGCTTGATATTTCTGCTACAATAAAAGCAAACACAAATATTGACGGCTCTGTGAGCTTGACACTAATATGCGGAAATTTGCAATATGAATTTTACCGCGAGCCATTATCTTTAACTTCGGGCGAGCAAAAGAAAATAGACAAAAAATTATTGCTTACTGATAATTTTATCAATGGGATGAGAGGAGACTGCAGGATTAAGGCAAAATATGGAGATGAAAGCCAGGAGACACAAACATTCCAGATAACAAGCAGAATAGACTTAAGCTTGAATTTTAATACTTTAAATGCAAAGCCGGGAGATAAGATTGCTGTAAAAGGAAATGCAATAAAGGCGAACTCGGAGCTTGTTGAAGGATTTCTTGAAATAGAAATAGAAAATACTGATATAAAGCTGACAAGAACAATAAGCAAGGGAAATTTTCAGTTTAATTTCAGCTTTCCTGAAAATATAAAATCTGGAAATTACAGAATAAATGTAAAGGCATATGAAAAATCCGGACAAGGAATAACAAATGAAGGAACTGAGAGCAATATTATAAACTTAAGACAGGAGCCAAGCAAGATAGATATTGTGATAGACAAGCAAAGCGCCAAGCCTGAAGAAACAATAAAATTCAAGCCGCTTATTTATGACAGAGCAGGAGAAAATATACAGGGAGATGTTAAAGTAAAGGTGATGGATGGGTTTGAAGAAGTTTATTATAACAAGCTTGTAAAAACAGGAGAAGAAATAGAATTCGGGCTGGATAATAATGCAAGCTCTGGCTACTGGAAAATTGAAGCGTCTGCTCTTGGTATTGAGGCAAAAAGGCTTTTCTATGTTGAAGAAGTTGAGAAGGCAAAATTTGAGATAATAAATGACACACTAATAATAACAAATATTGGAAATGCGCCTTACAGAAAAGCTGTCCAGATTGCAATAGGAGATGAGGTTGACATAAAAGAAATGGACTTGGAGGTTGGAGAAAGCAAAAGATTTAGATTAACTGCTCCTGATGGAAATTATAAGGTTTCTGTTACAGATGGCAAGGAAAGCCTTGTCTTGAATGGAGTTGGATTGACTGGAAATGTTATTGGTGTTTTGGATATAAAGCAGCAGCTAAGCATGATAAACAAATATCCTATTGTCTGGCTTTTTCTTATTATTGTGTTTGGATTATTTGTGTTTATGATGTTTGAAAGGGTTGTAAAGAAAAAATCTTATGGGTATGCTGTTTCTACAAGCAAAAAGCCAGTTATGAATATTGGAGACAAGGAAGCAGAACATTCTCTTGTTATGCATGGCAACAAGGAAAATGCTTCTGTGCTTGTTATCAAGATGAAGAATTCTGTTGGAAAAGAGAGTATTGAGCAGGCAACTGAAAATATAAGAAAAAATAAAGGAAGTTTGTATAAAAGTGGGGATGATATTATTGGAATTTTTGCTCCTTCTCTTACAAAGAGCTTTAATAATGAGTTGATTGCTGTGAAAGTTGCTGGGGCGATTGCGTCTCATTTTAATGAGCATAACCGCAGGTTTAAGGATAAGATAGATTTTGGAATTGGGGTGCATTCTGGGGAGCTTGTAACAAGAATGGAAAATGAAAAATTAAAATTCAGCACTCTTGGAAATACTTTTAATCTTGCAAAAAAGATTGCAGAAAAAGCAAAAAATGATGTTCTTCTTTCAAATGAAGCAAACAGCAGGGTTATGAACGAAGTCAAGACAGACAAGCAGGGAGAGTATTACAGCATCAAGAAAATAGTTGACAGGGAGCAGCATAAGGCTTTCATAGACAGCTTTCTGAAGAGAAATTAATTTTTCTTATTTAAGAAAACATAATTAAGGTAATATAAAATTAGCAAATAATTAATTATTGCTCATTTACAAGTTTATTTATTATGTAAATATAAACTTAATTTTTGATTAATTTTATTTAGCATCAGGAAAAAGCTTAAAAACAAATTTTTCTTTAGAAATTTATGAAAAAAGAGAATATAAAACTGCTGATATTTGATTTTGACGGGACAATTGTAGACAGCAAAAGCCTGTATTATAAGGTTATTGGAGACGAGCTTAGAATTCTTGGATTTTCTAAGAAAAAGATAGACATGGCGATTGATATTGGCACAAGCCTTCGCAAGACACTTAGAAATATTGGGTTTGGCTTTATTGTATCGTGGTGGCTTCACAAGAAAATATTGAAAAGAATTGAAAAATATATCCCAGAAGTTAAAAAATGCCATGATGCTGAAAAAATTAAAAATATTTCTGCCAGAAAAATCCTTGTCACAAATTCTTTGAAGGAATTTGCTGTTCCTGTTCTCAGGCATCTGAAACTTGAGAAAGAATTTGCTGAAATTTACGGTGCAGATGATTTTTCTGACAAGGTAGAATTTATCTCAGAATATATAAAAAATCATAATATTGATAAGAAGAATGTTTTTTACATTGGAGACAGGGCTGTTGATGTCAAGTTGGCAAGAAAAATTGGAATAATTTCTGTTATTGTATCCGGAAAGTGCGCGTGGAATACAAGAAAAGAAATTCTTGCTGAAAATCCAGATTTTTTGCTTTCTGACTTGGATGAAATTAGTGAGATTATCTTATCTTAAATTTCTCAATCTTCTTCTTAGAATATTTTTGGATTAATTCTTGGGCTTGTTGAAGATGTTTTTTATTTTTTATTATGGCTGATGGGCCTGGCTCTTCCGGCTCAATTAATATTAAATTTTTATGCTCTTTTTTTATTTCTTCAAGTTTTTCATTTTCTTCCCTATTTCTGCCAAGAACAATATTATTATTTTCAAAATTTCTTC
The DNA here is from genome assembly GCA_016866995.1 of Candidatus Pacearchaeota archaeon. Classification (GTDB taxonomy): domain Archaea; phylum Nanobdellota; class Nanobdellia; order Pacearchaeales; family GW2011-AR1; genus VGKQ01. The sequence goes on along the minus strand of VGKQ01000023.1, from coordinate 10,910 downwards.
CAACTTTTAATAATTTGATATCTGATTCTGTTATTTTGTTGCTTAGCAATGGCTCAAGTTTTTTGCAAAATTCTTCTTCACATAACAAACATCCTCCTCCTGGGCTTGGATATTCAATATTATATTTTTTTGCTAATTCAATTTGTCTTTTTCTGCTTCTGCCTGAAATATCAAGCAACTTGCTTCTGTCTATTTCTCCTCTTTTTTCTGCTTCTGTTTCTTCAAGTAATTTTGCTGATAATGGGCGCAATAATCTTCCTGTAAGTTTTGATTCTTCCTCAACAATTTTCATTGCTTTGGAATGCTGTGATATTGGACGCTCTCCTAAAACTTCTCCTGTTGCTATTATCTCTATTTTGTTTTTCTCAGCATACTCACGAGCTTTTTTTAATAGAAATATCCTGCAGTCTATGCAGGGGTTAAAGCAAGTTCCTCTTCCGAATTTTGGATTTTTTATTATTTCAAGATATTCCTGCAACAATTTTGATTTTGTGCAGTCAACAATATTTAATCTAATATTCTCTTTCTGCGAGAAATTTAGCGAGCAGTGCGAGTTGCAGCACCCCTGCCCAAAAGGGAGAATAAAATTTATCAATTCCACATCTGCCTGTTCTTCAAGTATTTTCGCTGCCAAACGGGAATCGAGCCCGCCTGAAAATAATACAAGAACTTTCATATTTCCCATGCCTCAAGCTCCTGCCTGTCATAAGTGGGGTGCTCTTCTATTCTTAAAATTTTATATTTATTTATTAATTTATCAATCAGCAGGGGGGAAATTATTGTTCTTTTCTTTCTTTTATCATAATAGGAATTTTTCATAATTAATTTTTTATTTATGATGAAATAAATAACTGTTCCTTCTTTTGTTTTCTTTCCATATGGAAGAATTTCATGCCTTTTTAATCTATTTAAATACTGATGAAGATTTTTTGTCTTTGCTGTGCAAAAATGAAGCTTGATTTTTAATTTTTTTGCCTGGTTAAGAATCCATAATCCTGCTTCCCCAGAACCCGCAATTGTGTATGTATCCTTGTTTAATTTGTATTTTTTCTGCATTATATTAAAGTTTGTCTCGCTTAATTCAAGCTCATTCAGGTTTACAAAACCAAGAAGATTTTCTGATTTTTTTATAAATTTGAGAATTTCTTTTTTTTTGTCAGGAATGCATGGAAATTCACAGCCAATCTGGCTTTTTTTGAATAAATTTCCTGCGAATTTTATTTTTTTTATGTCTTCTTCCATATCTCCTCCTGACAGGAAGGAAGGGTGAAATCTTATTTCATCAATATATTTTGAAAGTTTTTTCAGATTTTTTATTGAAACAAGATTTACTGGCAGATAGATATGAATATGAAAATTTTTTCCAAATTCTTTTTTTAATTCTCTTGAATATTTTGTTGTTTTTTCAAGAACAAGAAGAGGGTCGCCTCCTGTAATCCCGGCGCCTTTTGCTCTGCTTTCTTTTGCTTCTTCAAAAAGTTCCTGAATATTTCTTATTTCTCTTTCATTTGCAAATGTTTTTCGCGTGTTTTTTCTTTTGTTGCTAAGAGAGCAGTACCAGCAATTTCTTGAGCATTTTCCTGTGATAAATAATACAAGCTTCTCGCCATTTACACAATATCTGCATCCTTCTGCAATTCCCTTCAAACAGTATGAATCAAATTTTGTCCTCATGAAATAAAAAGAAAAAAGGGGTTAATAAACTTTTAATTAAAAATTTTTAATTTGTACAGGAATAATAAATATCATCAAACAATAATTATTAATTTATATTTAATAAAGGTTTAATTCAATAAAAGCAAAGGTTATATTTAATAAAGGTTTAATTGTTGTATAAATATTATTAATTTTTATACCCAAACATATTAACAAACTCGTTTATGACTTTCTTGTCAGCTTTTGTTTTTTCAAGTATCTTGAGTATATTTTCAAAGCATCCATTTGCAACTTTTTTAGAATTGCATACTATACACTCTCCTTCTGCCAGGCGTATTGCCCGCAATTCAAGGGACATTTGTTTTATGGTTTCTTCATCCATGCTACCTGAATTTTCAAATATCCATGAACTCATTTCATGCATTGTGCATCTGGAGCATAATTGTATTGATTTTAACATTTTTTAGAAATATCCTGCAAAAGTTTCAAGAAAAAAGAAACTCAGCAGGCATGAAGTGTAAATTTAATATAACAGACATACCTAGCAGTAACCAAATTCATAGAAGTTCTAACTCGGTTTTGTCTGCTCATTTTATTATCAAGAAAAAGGTATTTAAATACATTTCGATTATATTATATATATGTTCTTTTAGGAAAAGAACAAAAACACGTCTGTATAAATACAGAAAGAGAAGCAGAACATGCCTGTATAAATACAGGAAAAAATAAATCTAATAAATAAATTATTTGAGGAAATAATAAAATGAAAAGCTATGATGTTGCTATTCTTGGGGCGGGGCCGGCTGGCTTGAGTGCTGCGATTTATTCAGCAAGATACGGATTAGATACAATTGTTATATCTAGAGATATTGGAGGAAGCGCGAATCTTGCGCATCAGATTGAAAATTATCCCGGATATCTGGGCTCTGGAATGGAATTAATGCAAAAATTTTTTAAGCAGGCTGAAAATGTCGGGGCAGAATTTTTGAATGATGATTTAATTAATATAAAGAAAAAAGCAGGATGCTTTGAAATTGTCACAACAGGCAGGAAAATATGCTCAAAATCTATTATAATTGCTCTAGGCACTCAAAGAAGAAAATTAAATATTTCAGGAGAAGACAAGTTTCTTGGAAAAGGGGTGTCGTACTGCGCAACCTGTGATGGAAATTTCTTCAAAAATAAAACAGTCGCAGTTATCGGCGGGGGAAATTCTGCATGCAAGGCTGTTCTGCTTCTTTCTGGAATTGCAAAACAAGTTTACTTAATTCATAGAGGCGAGATTGAGAAATGTGAGATGGTTTATCGCAATAAGATAAAAGAGAAAAATAATATTCATATATTAAATAATACAATTCCTCTTGAAATAGGAGGCAAAAATTCTGTTTCAGAATTGCTTGTGGACAGGGGAGGAAAAAATCTCCCAAAAGAAGAAAGAATAAAGTTAGAGGGAGTATTTATTGAAATTGGAGGATTGCCTGTTTCTGATATTGCCAAAATGCTGAAAATAAAAATTGACAAAGAAGGCTATCTTGTTGTTAATAATGAGATGAAAACTAGTATTAATGGAGTATTTGCTGCAGGAGATGTTATCAAGTCAAAATTGAAACAGGTTGTGGTTGCTGCCTCTCAGGGAGCTACTGCTGCAAAATCTGCTTATGATTATCTGCAGAAATGATTATATTTCAAGATAATAATTTTTATAAATATAAAAGATGTAGATAATTTATGAGTGAGGTAGCAGAGATATATTTTTATGAAGAAATGTTTCCGGGTGCAGGCAAGTTAGTTCTGCCTGTTTTGTCAAGATTTGGAGTGCAGGTTGTTCTTGGAGATGATGTCAGGGAATCAAAATTCCTTAATTCTGGAGATTTGAAAGTTGACAGGGATAATGCAAGATGGTATGGAGAAAATATTGCAAGAGAATTGAAGATAAGAGGTGCTTCTGGTTATAATCTGCATGTTGGTGAGAGGCGGGGGGGCATTCAAAATCCTACAGCATGTAGCATCGCTATAGATTTAATAAGTTCGGATTTTGAGGAAGCAGTTGAAGAGGAATTTAGAAAAGCCGCATAATCTTTTTTGGATTAAATAAGTTTATATATAATAGTTTTTATTCTTGAAAATGGACTTGAGAAAAATAGAAGAAGAAATAAAGCAGGAATTTCATTCTGACAGCACAGGGCACGATATTTATCATTTAAAAAGAGTTTTGAATCTTGCCCTGCATATTCAAGAAAAAGAAGGGGGGGACAAGGAGGTTATTGCAATATCTGCTCTTCTTCATGATATTCACAGAATAATTGAAAAAGAAACAGGAAAATACTGCACTCCAAAAGATTCTCTTGAAACAGCAAAAAAAATACTTGAAAAAGTAAGGGTAGAAGAGGAAAAAATAAGAAAAATTCTGCATTGCATTGAGTTCCATGAGGAATATTCTTTCTCTAAAAAAGGAAAGACTGCTTTAGACAAAGAAACCCTTATTTTGCAGGATGCAGATAATCTTGATGCAATGGGCGCAATTGGAATTGCAAGAGGATTTATGTTTGGCGGGGCGCATAACATTCCAATGTGGCTGCCTGATATTGCTTATGAAAGAAAATTCTTTGATGAATCTGAGAAAGATGTTTCTGAAATACATCATTTTTACAGCAAACTTCTTAAATTGAAAGATAACATGAATACAGAAACAGCCAAGAAAATGGCTTTAGAAAGGCATAAGTTTATGGAAGAATTCTTGAAAGAGTTTTTTGATGAGTGGAGAGGGGAAAAATAGCTAAAATTTTAGGTCATGCCCTCGATAAGGTGTATACCCTCTTCCAAATATTGCAAGAATCTGGCTTAGATGAACTCCTTTTCTTACTAAATAACAATGAAATTCCTTGTCAGCTTCAAATCTGCCTAAATCCTGAACAGCATCTTTAATTACTCCTTGATTAACAAGCTCTGGGATATATCTTGATTTGAATTCTGGCCAATCAACTCCAAGCTGTTCCCTTACTGCATCTGCCTGAAAATATGCATAACCATTCATTGCTCTTGCAAAATCAGATGCTGTCCTTCTGGCTTCTTCAGCCGAGTCTGTTAGTAAGACACCTGTTGCAATAAGCTTTTCAAGAAGTTTTTGATTTGGAGCTGCTCTTCCGAGCCTGGTTTGCAGCTCGCGTTGTAAAATAACTCGACAATTTTGTTCTGGTTGTGTTTGTGGTTCTTGTTGTATAGCTGTTGCTGGAGCACGAGTTGATATGGGCTGCTCTTGAGAAGTATGTCCTGTTCTTTCAGAATCAATTTCTTTTCTTATTCGAATTAAATCTTGCTTTCTCATATACTGGGCAAACTCTCCTGGAAGAGTATAAATATATCTGTTGAGTCTTGGATCTTGTACTATCTGGCTAAAACTTAATCCGGTTTCGCGCTCTATTGTCTGCTGAGCTGAAGATGATGAAGGGTCAAGTATTCCTCCTGTAAATTGGTTTAAAAATTCTATAAGACTTGCTCCTGGAATATAGCCATCGCAAGCTAAGTGCTGGACAACTGTTCCTGCCCGCTCCCTGAAAAAACCAGGATGTATCTGGCTGATAATTAATCCTGCTTGCTCTGAAGTGTATTTATCTCCTGAATAAATTATTCCTTTAAATCCTCCTGCTTCAACTGAAACTTTTGAAGCTTCTCGTGCTTGCCTCTTTTTTTTCTCTTGAAATTTATCTGCTGGAGGTTCTAAGGATTCGGCTTTTGGTTTTTCTGCATCTGCAGGTTTTGCTTGCAATTGAAGTTTTGGCTGTTCTGTTACAGTTATATCCTCAGGAAATTCACGCACGCCAAAAACTGATTCACGAATATCTCCTGCAAGTGTTTCCAAATCAAAACGAGGAATATATGGAAATAAATCACCAGCTAAAAAATGCTTTTTCATAGTATTTCTATTAAGAAATTCTCTTACATCTGCTGGATTTACTCCTGCTTCTGCTGAAAGATAAAAAACAAGCTCGTCTCCAATAAATGCTGCCTGGCTTGCTGTTTTTATTAATCCTACAATAGTATTTCCAGGAACTCCCCTTTTCAGAGGAGAGCCTGATGCTGCCACCTTTTTAAATAATTCTTGAACTTGCCTGTCACGAAACTGTGAGCCGAGATTGGAAAGCACTTGATAAAAAAATGGGTCTTGATAAAGCTGAGTTGAATCTATCTCATATGTATTTCCATTTGCAAATCTTATTCTTGTTTTTTGCGGGCGAGGAGATAATTCTGGAATTTGCAAATCAGGAGCAGATGATTTTTGCTCAAGATCCAACCTTGGCTTGCTTTGTTCTCTTGTAATCTGAAATTCTGCTTTTTCCTTAAGCCCCTTTGCTATCTCTCTAATCTTATTTGGAGACAAGCCTATTCTATGGCAGTTTTGCAAAGTGATTGTGCCTTCGTGAGCCCTGCCTCTTTTTCCTGTGTTGAATGTTCTGTAATTATGCCTAAGAACCTGCCCAATATAAGTTGAATTCATAGGAGAGCCATAACTTTTTATTTCAGCAGCAGTCATTCTAATCTCTATATTTTCAGGAGATAATGGCGGCTCAATTTCTGCAAGGAGAGTGCGCAATCCTGTAGATGCCTGCCTCATTTCTTCTGCTTCTGGAGATGCTTGTAATTTTAAAAGTTGTGAAATTCCTCCTGTCTTATCTACAATTCTGCAGTTTTCAAGAGCAATGTAAAATTCACGAGGAATTTTTCCCATCTGCCCGGGTTTTTTTTCTCTTTCGCGTGATTCCCACTGAGTTCCTAATTTTTTTAAAATAGATACTTCACAAAATCCGCCGTGTTCAGAAATCTCTTTAGCAGTCATCCACAGGCCTTTTGAATCCCTCCCTGCCATATCTAGCTGTTGTTGAACCAGCCTAATAGCTTCTCGAATATAAACAGGGTCTTGTGTTTTTGCTGCTGCTTCTGCAGCATATAAAAGGGCTTGATGCCTAGATTCAAAAGGAAATTGCTGAACAACCATCTCAAGAATTCCTGAATTACTGCTTTTAGCTGGCATAAAACAAAAGAGTATTTTGGGTTTATAAATAATATTGTAATAGAAAATAATAAATTTTCAATCTGGTTGTATCTTTAATAATCTTTAAAAAGATAAAAAACCAAGAAAAATAATGGAGCAGGAGAAAAAAAGAATAATAATTACTTTTGCGGTTTTGGCTGTGATTGTGGTTGGATTATATTTTACAGCAAGTTTTATAACAAAATACACAGGATACAGTATTACTGGAAATGTGATAAGCGAATCAAGTTTAGAAGAGTTTGCAAAGTGCCTGACTGAAAAAGGAGCAATAATGTACGGTTCTGCAACATGCTCTCATTGTGCAAACCAGAAGGCATTATTTAAAAATGCATTTAAATATATAAATTATACAGAGTGCTTAAGCAATCCAGAGCAGTGTGTTGGATTAGAAGGTGTGCCGGCATGGAAGATTAATGAAAAAATAATAATTGGAGAGCAGAAACTTGAGAATCTTGCTGAGCTTTCTGGGTGTAAATTAAATAAATAACTAGAAAAAGGAGAAAATCAGAAAATGGCAGTAAAAATTGACAAAACAAAATGTATTGGGTGCGGCTCGTGTGCGGCATTATGCCCTGATGGGTTTGAAATTGAAAATGGGAAGGCAAAAGTAAAAAATCAAAAGGCAAAATGCGTGAAAGAAGCAGCTGATTCGTGTCCGGTGCAGGCAATTTCTGTGAAATAAATTAAATTCTTGGTTTCCAAAACGATAAATCTTATTTTCATAAGATTAAACCTTTTAGAAAAAGGTTTCCAAAACGATAAATCTTATTTTCATAAGATTTATAAAGTATAATATTGTTAACTTTTAGATTAAAATTAAGCGGGGTGAGAACTTAAAAATAAGCTGTCTCACAAATAAAATTTAAAATGTATTCTCTACCTCAAGAAATAGAAGTCTGGTATATAATTCCTGCAATAAGAAGGGAATTAGCAAAAATTCTTATTTCAAATTATGATATGACATTTGAAAAAGCTGGCAGAATTCTTGGAATAACAAAGGCTGCTGTTTCCCAGTATTTATCAAACAAAAGAGCAGGCAAGTTTAAAATTCCCGAGAATATAAAAAGAGAAATTGAAAAATCTGCTGAAATAATATCTAAAGATGAGAAAAAAGCTGTTCATGAAATCCAAAGATTGTTAAAATTAATCAGGGAAAGAGGATGCGAGTGTGAAGCGTGCAGGAAATATAATCCTGAAATATTAAAATTATGCAATTGCAAAAAGTCATATTAAAATGAAAAAATTTGGCAATTTTTGCCTTTTAAACTCCAAAGGAGATTTAAAATGAAAATATATCTTGACAATTCAGCAACAACGCAAGTTGACAAGGAAGTAGTAAAAGCAATGATGCCATATTTTTCTGAGAAATTTGGAAATCCAAACTCGCTTCATGAATTCGGAAGAGACGCAAGAGAAGCAGTTGAGAATGCAAGAAAAAAAATTGCTGAGATGATAAATTGCGAGCCAGAAGAGATTATATTTACATCAGGGGGAACAGAAAGCAATAATCTTGCAATTAAAGGTTTAATTGGAGAGAAGAAGCACATTATTACAAGCAAAATAGAACATCCCTCTGTTCTTGAAACTTGCCGAGAACTTGAAAAACAAGGATATAAAGTAGATTATATTTCAGTTGATAAAGAAGGAATAATTAATATTCAGGAATTAAAGAGAAAAATCAGCAATAATACTTTGCTTGTATCAATCATGCATGTAAATAATGAGATTGGAACAATTCAGCCACTCGAGGAAATAGGAAAAATTTGCCGTGAGTTTGGGGTTTTATTTCACACAGATGCTGTTCAGTCATTTGGAAAAATTAAAATTGATGTGAAGAATATAAATATTGATTTGCTTTCTGCTTCAGGACACAAGATTAATGCTCCAAAAGGTGTTGGTTTTCTTTATGTAAAAAAAGAAATTAAGATAAAGCCACTGGTAAACGGAGGAGGGCATGAGAAAAATCTGAGGAGCGGGACTGAAAATGTGCCCGGAATTGTTGGATTTGGAAAAGCCTGTGAGATTGCTGATAAAAAAATGAAAGAAAAAGAGAAAATAAAAAAATTAAGAGATAAATTAATTCAAGAACTTGAAAAAATTCCTGGAACAAGATTAAATGGCTCAAGAAACTTGAGAATTTTTAATAATGTTAATGTTTCTTTCTCTGGAATCGAGGGAGAAGCTCTTGTTTTGATGCTTGATAAAGAGGGAATCGCGACAAGCACAGGAAGCGCTTGTTCTTCTCATTCATTAGAGCCAAGTCATGTTTTGAAAGCAATTGGATTGTCTGATTTGGAAGCTCATGGCTCTCTCAGGCTTAGTTTGGGATGGGAGAATAATGAGAAAGAAATCAATTTTGTTATTGATAAAATTAGAGAATGTGTTGATAAATTAAGAAAAATATCAAAAAATATTGAGGTATAATGACAAAGATAAATTTGACAAAAAAGGAGATTAATGTGCTTACTTTAATAGATGATGTTCCTGTAGAAATGGCAATAAAGGCTGTTAAAAAATATATAGACTTAGAAAATGAAGAGATAGAAAAAATAATTAAAAAATTATATAATTTGGGGTTAATTAAAAAAATCAAGATTCCTTGTGGTGAGCAGGATAAAGAATGGTATTTCCATACTAGATTAGTCAACAAAGAGATGATAAATGATGATTTAAGATACAAAAGAGATCGTGGTTAAGATGAAATAAATTTGAATGGGAGGAAAAAATAGAAACAGAAAAAAAAGTGCAAGTGCTGCAAATGTTTGCCTTGTAAATGCTGAAAATGAAAGCACAAAATAAAAAAATCAGCAAAAAAAGCAAGTTTTCAGAAATACTTGAAGATGAAGATGCAACAAGAGTACTTATGGAAAAAGGAATGCATTGTATTGGGTGTCCAATGGCTATGGAAGAAACATTAGAACAGGGAGCTGAGGCTCATGGGTTAGATGCTGATGAGCTTGTTGCAGAATTAAATAAGAAGAAGAAACGAAAATGATGCCAAAAACAGAAATAAAATTTAGTTGGGTTTATAATAATCGCGAGAATAATGGAAATTTTAGTGTTAAAGATTTAGAGGAATTAAAGATTAAATGTGGGGATTTTTTGAATCTATACAATAAGAATATAAAAAAAATACTTCAATTAATAGAAAAATACTCTGGAATGCCTTGGAAAATAGAGTATATTCCAATTTGGATTGTTAAGACTAATAATAGGTCTTTTTCTGACCCATTAACATTAAAATACAGAGATAATAAGGAAGCAATGTTAATAGTGCTAATTCATGAGTTAGTGCATAATAACTTAGGAGGAGTCCAGTTTAGATGGGATTACGAAAAAAATGAACAATATGTTAATTTAGTAACTAAACATGTTGCAATTGATATAGGAATAGACTTGACAAATGCTCCTATGAAAAATTTTGATGATGTAAAAAAATTAAATTTTAATTTAGATAATAAACCTCTTAAAGAATTTTTAAAATGACACTAAACTACTCAAAGAAAGTTATGGAAAATTTTTTACACCCTCGCAACATGGGGAAAATTGAAAATGCTGATGGAGTTGGAAAAGTTGGAAATTCTGTCTGCGGAGATATTCTCAATCTTTATATTAAAGTTGGAAAGAAAAAAATTAGGGGAAAACTAATTGAGTATATTAAAGATATTAAGTTTCAGACATTAGGATGCGGAGCTGCAATTGCTGTTTCCTCTATGATAACTCAATTAGCCAAGGGAAAAACACTTGAAGAAGCTGAAAAAATCTCAAATAAGGACATTGTTCATGAGCTTGAAGGGCTTCCTCCTGTGAAATATCACTGCTCTTTGCTTGGAGCAGACGCACTTCATCTTGCTATAAAAGATTATCTTTCAAAAAATAAACATGAGAAATAAAAATGTTGGAATTTTGATTATAGGAATTGCCTTAGTTTTAGGAATAATTGTATTTATTTTTAATTCAGCATTAGCAAGTATAGTAAATTCTTCGTGTTCTCATGGCCCTTCTTGCTCAATGTATGGAACAATAAAAACCCAGACTTACATTGGGGTTGGCTTGATTGCGATTATAATTATTATTTGTCTAGTCCGCTATTAAGACGCTCTCGATGATTTAATTTATTCATTCTTTATATAATTTTTGTTTATTTTCTCTGTTTCTCAAGGAAAGCTTGATAAGGAGTTCTAAGCTTTCCATTAGTCAAGCT
>VGKQ01000022.1 GCA_016866995.1 Candidatus Pacearchaeota archaeon | reverse complement strand
AGCTTAGAACTCCTTATCAAGCTTTCCTGGAAAAGAAGAGAAAATAAACAAAAAGTTATATAAATAATGAAGAACTTAAATCATCGAGGTAACTTTAATAGCGGACTAGACAGGAAATTTTATTGAAAGCAATATTTATAAACAATAAATTTATCTATTTATTGTAAAAAAGATGGTGTCAAAACGCACGCAAGGAGAGATAATTACAGTTGTGCTTATTATTCTTGTAGTAATTGCAGGAATTGTTATTGTGTGGAATGCTGTTAAAAAAGTTATTCAGGATATGGCTTCTGGAATTGAAACAGAAATTCTTAGTGTTGAATTGAAGATAAGCAAGGTTGTAATATTTTATGGAAACCCAAGTGATCCTGAAAAAAAGATACAGTTTGCTGTGGAAAGGGGGAATGATAATGCAGAGGTTGCAAAATTGCTTGTTTATATAATTGGAAAAGATGCTTCTGGAAATGACTTGACACAAATGTATGAGCTTAAGTCTCCTGCAAATCCTGTTCCTGCTCCTCTTGAGACAAGAATTTATAATTATTTTGATATTTCTGACTTTCAGACAAACAGCATAATTAAAATTATTGTATATTCTGTTTCTCCAAAGGGCAAGAAAGGAATTGCTGCAACTTATATTGTTACAGGAAAAGAGCCAACAAATCCTACTGCTCTTGGTGTTGGGGGGGTTGACTGGAGCAAAGGTAATCCTATAATTCCTGTTGGAAAAACCAGCTGTGTATATAGTAGTACATGGACAGACATGTCACCAATAACATGCTGTAATGCTGTTAGTGGTAGCGGGTTGGGCAGAATTTATGAAGTACAAGAAAGGGTTAGCGGAGATGCTGGTATATGTGATTCATTGAGACCAAAAAGATGTGTTAAAGTATATGCGGCTTGTGACAGTCATAGTGGGAGTCCAAGTCCTCCTCCTTCTGGAGGATGCTCATATTCTTCATGGGTTGATGATGAGAATTGTTATACAGGTGGATGTAGTGATCCTACTGCAAGAAGGCAGACAAGAAGTGTTTTTAGTGGTTCTGGATGTTTTGCCACAAGTCAATGCATTTTTGATGATAGATGCCAAGATGGGTGTTATGCTCCTTGGGGATATGGATGGGGATATGGGTGTGGATATGGAGATATGTGGGGTTGTGGAGAGGGGGTTTGTTGCACAGCAAGTGGTGAATATGGTTATGTTGAAAATGGGTGTGGATATGGGTGTGGATATGGATATGGGTTTGGATATGGATATGGATGTAAATGTTATAATTTTGTGGAGGGTTATGAAGATAGTGATGGTGATGGGTATGGGTATGGGTATGGAGAAATATGTTCTGGGGATGGTTTGCCTTCTGGGTATTCTTCTTATTCATATGGAGAAGATTGTGATGATAGTAATCCTGAAGTTTGGCAGATGATGTGGGGATATGAAGATAATGATAATGATGGGTATGGATGGGGAGAAGGAGATATTTGTTCTGGATATGGTTTGCCTTATGGATATTCAGTATATGGAGAAGATTGTGATGATAGTAATCCTGAAGTTTGGCAGATGGTGTGGGGATATGAAGACTGGGATTATGATGGGTATTATGGAGGATATGGAGAAGAAATGTGTTTTGGATATGGTTTGCCTTCTGGGTATTCTTCTTATTCATATGGAGAAGATTGTGATGATAGTAATCCTGAAGTTTGGCAGATGATGGGGGGATATGAAGACTGGGATAATGATGGGTGTGGATATGGGTATGGAGAAATATGTTCTGGGGATGGTTTGCCTGATGGGTATTCTTCTTATTCATATGGGGATGATTGTGATGAAAATGGTGGCTGGGATTCAAGCTGTTCGTGCTGATTTTTGTTGTTAGATAATCTATTTGTAAAAAATAAAACTATAAATAATATACTAATAATTTATTGAGATTATAATAACTGTTGATGTAAATCCAGCGAAACCCCCCTACTAATTTTCTATTATTATTTATATTGAGCTAATTCTAATTGTAAATGTGTTTAGTGGGTTTTTAAATTTCTTCTGACAAGATGTAGAAATAACTATTAATTTAATATTGGTTGTTGGTGTAAATCCAATAAAGAAGTTATTTTGATTTGGTTTGTTTTATCAATTAACATTTTGCTGAAAACAAAATGTTTATAAAGCTTAATACCCTCGAATAATTAAGATATTTCAAATATCTTGAACAAGCAAAAAGGAGGTTAAGAAAATGAATAGAAAAGCACAGGGAGAAATAATTACCACTGTACTTATTATCCTGCTGGTGATTGCAGCTGTTGTCATTGTATGGCAGGCTGTAAAGGGAAGCATTGGAAGCAGTGTTCAACAGATAGACCCAAAACTGAAATGCATGGATATTTCTTTCACAATTGTAACCGCAACATCCGGTAATGATACTGTATGGGTAACAAGAGAATCTGGTGGTGCTGGGACAACAGTTGATGATTTAAGAGTTCTTGTTAATGGTGCTGTAGTAAGTCATGCTACAGCAGTACCTATAGCGGAATTAGAGACAAAATCTTATTCTGCAACAGGGCTTGGGGTAAATGATATAGTAGAAGTATCTGCAGTAATGGGTAGTGTGGTTTGTCCTAAGACAAGTTCCAGCAAGAAGGCATTATAATTAAATTTTTTATTTTTACTATTTCTTTTTTTTAATTTATAGTGTGAGCTATAAATTAACTTTAATATTGCGTAAAATTGATTATTGCAGATAAATTAATTTAAGGAAAAATCAATCAAAGAAATTTTCAACAACTTGTCTTCTTAATTTAATAAATCTGTCAGATTCATGCTGCAAATGATAAGAAAATTTGTTTTCAAATCCAATATTTTCAACAATTTTTCCCTTTTCTTTAACAGCTTTAATTGCTGGGACAAAATCCCCATCACTTGAAACTAAAATTGCAGCATCATAAGCATTATCACAGGCAAGCTTAACCATATCTACAGCAAGATGTATATCATCTTCTTTTACTTCATAAATTATCTCACCATCAACTTTTCTTTTTTGCATTCTGCATAAAACAAATGTAAAATTAGGTATTCTTTGTATTTTGTCAAAGAATTTTTGCTGTTTGACATAACTATTTTCATCTTTTCTCCTGTCTAAAGGAGCATTGTAATAATAGGTTATTACAAGTTTTCTTGAGCCTAAAAGATAATTAATAAATTTTTCAAAATTAAAATTGTTTGGTTTTTTATCAGGAAATAGGTCTTTAAGAATATGATAAACATTGCTTCCATCAATAAATATAATAACTTTCTCACACTTTTTTTCCATAATAAGAAAACCCAGGGTTGCGGTGCAAACCTGGGGGGTATATAATTATTATATTATTTTGAAGTTTATAAAAGTTTCTAAACTTGAATTAGAAATATTTAACTATATATTTGTGTTCAAGATTATATCCAAGCTTTTTGTAATATTCTCTTGCTCCCACTCCAGAAATTACAGAAAGTTTTTTTATTTTATTTTTTCTTGTAATTTCTTCAGCTTTTTTCATTAAGCTCTTTCCTAATCCCCTGTGCTGGATATCTCCAATATCTCCAATTTCAGCTGATTTTCCATAAACATGAAGCTCGCGTACAAACGCTCGCTTCTTATCTGAAATTCTCAATCTGCAAAGTCCAAACAAAATTCCTTGATTATTTACAAACTGGAGAAAATATTCATCTCCTCCACTTGCTTTATATTTTGTTATCTTTAATTTCAGCTTTCTTGAAATTTTCTCGCTTTTTTTCTTATCCCTCATTTTGAAACCTATCTCGCGAAATCTTATTTCCTTGATTCTCAATTTTTTATTTTTTATCTCTGCTTCTATATCTTTCCTTAAATCTATTCTTTCTGTTCCTGCTCTGAGAAATTCCGGAGGAATTTCTCTCATTATTCTCATTATTCTGCAATATTCAGGCACAAGTTGATACATCTTTATTATCAACTTTTGAATTTGTTCTTTTGAATATGGCTTGTATTTTCCCCGCTTGTATAAGTTTTCTAATTGCGAGCCTTTTATAACCTGGCAAGGATAAATTTTTAACTGATCTGGCTTGAAATTTTCATCCTGGAAAATTTTTTTAAACATTTTCAAATCTTTTTCTGGATTTGAGAAAGGAATTCCAGGCATAATATGATAGCCTACCTTAAAGCCAGCTTCTTTTAATCTTTTTGTTGCTTGAATTACATCAGAAACTTTATGCCCCCTGTTAATTTTCTTATAAATTAAATTATCCGGAGCTTGAACTCCAAGTTCTACACGAGTGCATCCAAATTCAAGCATTTGCTTAATATGCTTTTTTTCGCAAAAATCCGGGCGGGTTTCAATGCATAATGCAACACATCTATGATTTGATTTCTCATTTAATTTTTTAGCTTGCTCTAAATTTCTGCTTCTTCTTTTATTTAGCGCATCATAGCAAGACTTGATAAAATTATACTGATATTTTTTTGGATATGAAAGAAATGTTCCACCCATAACAATAAGCTCAATTTTGTTTGTTGGATGATGCATTAATTTGAATGCTTTTAATCTTGACTTAACTTGCAATTCTGCATCATAATCAAGCATTTTTGCCCGAATTACAGGGGGGGAGAGAGGAGTATAGGATTGAGGAACTTGCAAACTCGGGCAATACAGGCAAGTTCCATGTTTACATTTTCTTGGCTTGGACATAACTGCTATTGGAGTTACTCCTGCAAGTGTTTTGCTTGGTTTTCTTATTTCTTCTTTATCTGGAAGTTTCATATATATTAAATTATAATTGTGTTTTTAAATATAATTTAATTTAAGGAATACATAATAATTTAAACATTTTTAGTAAATTCTATTCAATTATTGGTTAATTTTGAAATATTTTAAGGAATAAATAATAATTCAAGATGAAAATATTTATAAATAAATAATTCGTATAAGAATTAAGAAAATAAAAAGGAGGAAAAATGGCAAAAACAAACTTACTTGATATAATAATGTGGGTTGTTGGCGTGCTTGTCGGCCTGGCAGTTGGATTTGGAATGACTTCTGGAACACTTACTGTTCCGTATGTGCAAGCAATTGTCCCGATTGCTGGATGGATAGTTGTTATTGGCACAATTCTTGGGGTTATTTTGGCTATTGTAAAAGCAGTCAAATAAAATTATTTTTTTATTTTTTTTTCTAATTTATTTCCAAATCAAACCAAATCCAAAAAATTCCTCACTGATGTTCGGAATTTTTGGGCCCCGAAAATTTACATTTTCGCGGTTTCCTGATGGAAAATTTGCCCAAACCTGCGAGTTTGGGTCGAGCAATTCCAGCGGACAGAGGGAATTGCGAGCAGTTTGATTTGCTATTTTCATTATTTTTTAATTATATTCTGAAGTGAAATAATGCTTATAAATTTGATTTTTTATATTCTAAATATGAAAATCGGAATTATAGGAGGAAGCGGTTTAGACAACCCAAACTTGCTTGAAGATTATGAGGAAAAAGAAATTGAAACAAAATATGGGTTTCCTTCAAGTAAAATAACCTGCGGAAAAATTTCTGGAGTTGATGTATGCATACTTGCGAGACACGGCAAGAAACATGAAATTCCGCCTTCTCAAGTTAATTATAGAGCAAATATAGCTGCTCTTAAGATGCTGGGATGCGAGATTATACTTGCCTCGTCTGCTGCTGGCTCATTAAAAGAAGAAATAAATCCAGGAGATTTAGTTTTTCCAGACCAAATTATAGATTTCACCAAGCAAAGAAAATCAAGTTTTTATGACAAAGAAGAAGTTTTTCATCTTCCATTCTCAGAGCCATTTTCTGAGAAATTAAGAAAATTGCTTATAAATACAGCACAGGAACTTGGATTCAGGCATCATCCAACAGCAACATTAATTGTAATTGAAGGCCCGAGATTTTCTACACGAGCAGAATCTCTTTATTTCAAGCAACTTGGGGATATTATAGGAATGACTGCAATGCCAGAAGCCTGCCTTGCAAAAGAAGCAGGAATTGAATATGCAACAATTGCAATGTCAACTGATTATGACTGCTGGCGCGAGAATACCGAGCCTGTTACTTTTGAGATAATAAAAAAGAGAATGGAAGAAAATTCTGAAAAAGTCAAGAAAATTTTTGTTGAAGCAATAAAAAAATTAGGGGAAGATAAGTTAATAAGAGAAGATGAAGATTTTATAAAAAATATAATAAGAACAATCCCTAACTTTCCAAAAGCAGGAATAATGTTTAGAGATATAACAACCTTGCTGAAAAATGCAGAAGGATTTCAGAAAATATTAGAATTGCTTGAAAAAAGATATAAAAATATAAATATAGATGTGATTGCTGGAATAGAGAGCAGAGGATTTGTGCTTGCTTCTGCGCTTGCTTCAAAACTTGGAAAAGGGCTTGTGCTTGTAAGAAAACCCGGAAAATTGCCTGGAGAAAAAGTTAGAGAAGAATATGATTTGGAATATGGAAAAGATGCTGTTGAGATACACAAAGATGCTATTTCTCCTGGGCAGAAAGTGTTAATTATAGATGATTTATTGGCAACAGGAGGCACAATGAAAGCAACTTGCAACTTGATTGAAAAATTAGGCGGAGAAATTGTAGAGTGCGCTTTTGTTGTTGAGTTAGAAGATTTGGGCGGAAGAAAAAAACTTGAAGAGAAAGGGCATAATGTTTTTTCTCTTGTGAAATTTAAGGAAACTGAAGCATAACTTTTACTTCTTGTATCTTCTCATCTGCTTCTTTCTATTCTTCTTATTTGCTCTGCTCCCCACCGCCTGTTTCTTTCTGCTTCTTCATATGCTCGCCTCTGCCTCTCGCTGAAATCATTATCCCTTCTTATTTGCTCTTCCCTTTCTGCATTAACTTGTCTTTGCTCATCTTCGTTTTCAATAACCACGGTTCTCTTAAGGATGGGATCGTAGTATCTCACTCTTCCTTCGTTTTCATTGTATCTTGTGCCTGGAGGATCAAAATGCCCTGCACCCCTTGATGGCTGAACGGGTTGATTTCTATAAGGATAATAATAACAACCCCCTAGAAACAAGGATAAGCTAACAAAAAGCAAAGCCACCTTCTTTGACAAGCCGGAATTTTTCATATAATTTATAAGAAAACCAAGTATAAAAATCTTTTTGTCAAGGGTTCTATATAATTAACAGGTGATGGTTTATATTTCCCTTCGATAAATTCTATTTTATAAATAAAGTTCATTTTATCTGATTAATGTATATCTGGCTTTCATCACCTTTTAACTGCATAGAATTTTATTATGCTTAAATTATGTAAAGCAAGCCCTCTAACTTAACATAGGTTTGATGTGGTTTCATGAATATATTGTGTTAAATCAGCTAACTGGCTTAACAATCTAGAAAGATTTGCATATCAATATCTTTCAGGAGTTATCTCAATTAAAGAGAATTTCTTGTCAGGATTGTTTTTGTTCCATTTATCAAGATTGTCAATAATTGACGATTTTCCTTCTCTTGAATAAAGTTTGCTACAAGAATAAGTCCCGCCAAAAGCATGCCTGCCTCCAAAAATACAAACAACAAGAGGCTCTTCACTTCTTGAAACCATATCAAGAAGAATGTCTTCTCTTTTTTCCATTATTGCAAGAAAAGCTTCCAAATCTCTTCTCCCTGATTTTGACATCTCGTTTCCAGCAGTATAACTTGAAAGAGTTTCTGCAGCTCTTAGCTCAATTCTGTTCTCGCAAGCAAGCCAAAAAGCAGCTCCTCTCTCTAATTCCTCTTTTTCTTTTTCTGATTTTTCTTTTTTTAATTTTCTTAATCTAACCCTGCTTTCTGCTAATGAGTTAATTAATACTTCTATATATTTCTCGTCTTGTAAATTTCCTTGTGCCAGAAATTTTGCATATTCTTCAAGTTGTTTCTGCCAATGTTGAATATTTCTTTCACAAATTTCTGCATCAACTTGTCTTTGCTCTTTTTCAGCAAGAAATTTTTCAGCTTTCTTATTTCCCTTGTCTTCTGTTTCTGGCACAATTGCCTCAACATAAACTTCTTTCACTCCTCTATCAGCAAGAAAAGAAAGAATTTTGTAGATATCTTCTTGAATAGCTTTTATTTTTTCTATATATTCTGGAAGAGTATCATCTAAAGCATGCCTCTGCCTTATATGAACTATGCATTTTTTTGCTCCTGTTATCATATATCTTTCAATTTTTCCTGCTCCTGTAATTTTTTCAGGAAAATCAATTAATTCAAGATTTGCTGCTGTTAATTCATATTTTGAATAATTTTTTGGAGCAATAAAGCCCGAATGCATTATCATTTCTTCCTGACAGCCTATTAATCCAGACAATCCTGAAACTAAAGGCAGAGCAAGAATCTTGAGAAGATTTCTTCTTAACATAAATTATCAAGAAAAGTTTTGTTTTTAAGCATTTATATATAATAATAACTAGTATTAGCATAAAATTAACCAATTATTAATTTGTATTAAAGTATATTAATTCTGAAAATCCGGTATTAGTTTTTAGGCTGTTCTTTTCCTTTATCAAGCAAGTTTGATTTAGGTATCATTTTTATGAAATCAAACAAAGATGCTTTTTCCATTTCAAGAATGCTTGATGTCTCATCATCTATGTGGGCTCTTATTATTCCCATGTCTGCTGTTATGCAGTTCAGCTTCCAGACTTTCTTTCCATTATCATTCTGCAAAACAGCTATTATTTTTTTTATTTCCTGCGTAATGGTGCGATTGTGCATCTCATCAATAACAATTCCTTTCAAAGCATCCAGGTCTGTCTTGACTTCTCCTTCTATCTTCTCCAGTTTCATTTTTGCTTTTAACTGGGGGGAGAAATTAAGCTTTATTCCCTCATCAATCATAAATGTTGCAATTTTCTTGCTTTTTGGAATAAGAAAATCAATCTGGTGCATGTTTTTTCCCTGCTCAAAATCCAGGACAAAGAAGCCTGCGCATAAATATGCTTTTTTGTGCTCCTGCTGGAATTTCTTGAACTCGCCTGAATCTTCAACTCTTTTTAAGTAGTGTGAAAATTTCATTTTCCTGTTATCAAGATTAAATAAATGAGATTTTTAAAGTTAATTGAAAACAAAATTTAGTATATTTTAGAATATATAAATGATTAAATAGCTGGGAATATCTATGATAAAATGAGAGAAAAAGAATATGAGGTTTTAAAATATGAGCCATTTGAAGGGGGTATTGCTAAATTAGTAAATGGAAAAGTTCAGTATAAAGCACACCGAAATTTGATTGATGTAAAAAGGGAGGAAAAAGCAGAAGCAAGATTATACTGGAGTGAAAGCGAAGGCAGGTGGCTTGCAGAAGTTTCTGGCAAATTTTTAGAATCGACGTTTGATAAAGAAGAGGGAAGAGAATTATGGGACAAATTTGGACCACTCGGACCACTAAGATTAAACCAATCTGCATGCCAAAAACTCTTGGAAGCTTATGGAATTAAACCAGAAAAAGTTGATTTATCTCAGGTTGATAGATTAAGCCCTTCTGAACTAGAAAAATTAGCATCTGCAAATAAATAGAAAATTTGCGTTTTTTTGAGGTGTCTACATTTTGGCTTTTTTTTTAGTTTTGTAGACACCTGATTTATTTTCTCAGTTTTTTCCTGAGCTCCCGGTATTCCTTTAAAATCAAAACTATTGTTGGCTTGATGTTGCCTGTTTTCTGAAAATCCCTTAATGTGTCATAGTATGCTTTCCTGTTTTTCATTGATATATTCGCTGGCGGGAGATTGTGCTTCAAAAGAATATTGCTCAGAAGAATCCTTCCAACCCTTTCATTTCCATCTTCAAATGGATGAATATATTCAAATTGGTTGTGGACTACTGCGGCAAGAACAATTGGAGGAAGCTTTTTTTTGTTTTTGCTATACCATTTTACAAGCTCGTTGAGCAGAGATTCAACTCTTGAAGATGGCGCGCCAAGATGAATTATATTTCCCAGTCCGTCCCTAACTCCGACTTCTGTTCCCCTTTCCCTTAATTTGCCTGCAAAACTTTTTGAATTTTCAAAAACTATCTTGTGTATGTCTTTTATAAGCTTCAGCGAAAGATGAACTTTTGTCTTTCTTATGTGCTGAATTGCCTTTGCAACTCCGTAGGTTTCAGAGATTTCATCTTTTGGCTTGTTAAACGGCCATTTGTTCTGCTCGAGAATGCTTAAAACCTCGCTTTGGGAGACAGTTGAGCCCTCAATAGCATTGGTGTTATATGTAAATAATTCTGTGAATAACTTCCAGTCTGCTTCTGATAAGTGAAAGATTTTGAATTTTGATTTTGACTTAAGGGATTTGACAAGCTCTAATTCCCTTTTAGTAAATTTATAGTTTATTGGGCTTCTGATAATCTTAAAGCTGTTAACTTGCTGCTCGAGAAGTTCTTCTGCCTTTTCCTGCCTCTGCAGGAGAATTTTCTTAGTTAAATTGCTCCCTAAATAAACCCTGATTTTTTTTACTTTCCCCCCTTCCCTAAATGAGTGAGCAAGATAGTGCTTTATTCCGTGTTTTGTCTTTCTGGCTTCAAGATACATAATAATATAATAGGTGTCTACATATTTAAATCTTTCTATTTAATTTGTCTACATCTGTCTACAGAATTATATTCTCTCTTCAATCTCGCTTTTTATTTCTTCTATAAATTTTTCTGGCTTTATATTTTTTACTTTTCCTGATTTTCTTACTGCTAAATTTTTAGATTTTTCTTCTTTGTCTCCGATTGTGATTAAATAAGGAATCTTCATGATTTCAGAGTTTCTGACTTTTTCAGAAACAGTTGTTGATGAGAAATCAGTGTCTGCTCTTATATTTTCTTCTTTTAATTTTTCAGCTATTTTTTCTGCTGCTTTCTGATTTCTGTCTGTAAAAGAAATAACTCGAACTTGGATTGGAGCGAGCCAGGTTGGAAGCCTGCCATTTGTATGCTCGAGTAGAATTCCAATAAATCTTTCAATGCTTCCATAAATAGCATTATGAATCATTACAGGCGTCTTTGTTTTGTTATCCTTGTCTGTATACTCAAGTTCAAATCTTTCTGGCATTGAAAAATCTAATTGTATTGTGCCGCACTGCCAGTTTCTTCCTAAAGAATCTGTTAGATGAAAATCTATTTTTGGGCCGTAAAAAGCTCCGTCCCCCTTGTTAATCTTAAATTTAATTTTTCTCTTTTTCAAAACATTCTCAAGAATTTTTTCAGCCATGTCCCACTGCGCGTCTGTGCCTATTCTTTTCTCTGGCTTTGTTGAAAGTTCAATTCTATAATTAAAATCAAATTTTTTATAAAATAAATCAACCAAAACAAGCAGACTTGAAATCTCGTCTTCAATCTGATTTTCAGTGCAGAAAATGTGAGCGTCATCCTGGGTGAATTGAATAACCCTGAATAATCCTGCTAAAACTCCTGATAACTCGCATCTGTGGACGACTCCAAGCTCGCCGACTCTTAATGGAAGCTCTTTGTAGGATTTTGGCTTGTTCTTGAATATTAAAATTCCTCCGGGACAGCTCATTGGTTTTATTAAAAAAGTCCTGTTTTCATAATCTGTAACAAAATTATTTTCCTTGTATTTCTCCCAGTGCCCTGAAATCTGCCATAATTTTTTATCCATAATCTGCGGAGTTTTTACTTCACCATAATTATTTTTTCTGTGCATTGCTCTCCAGAATTCAGCCAGTTCATTGTAAATTATTAAGCCGTTGTTATGCCAGAAAATCATCCCAGGAGCAACTTCATTAAAAGAAAACAAATCCATCTGCTGTCCTAGTATTCTATGATCATTATCTTTTAGCTTGCTCGTGTCAAGATGAGATTTTGAAATTTGATTAAGAAGCTGCTTGCAGTTATACTTTTCCTCGAATTTTATTTTTCCTCTTTCTCCTTCAGCTGTTCCTTCTGATTTTATTTCTCTTGACAATTCAGCAAGAGGATGCCCTTTGCATCTCAGCTCAAATTCTTTATAATAACCAAACGGGGCCCGAGTAACTTCATACTTCTTGCTCTTTTTTAATTGATTTTCTGCTTCTTTCAAGACAGAAATTGCAATTTCTGGCAATGCTAACTGGGAAGAGAGATGAGCATACGGGTAGAGAACAATTTTTTTTGCTTTTACTTGACTTGCAATATCTTCTATATTTTCCACAAGCTTCTTGACAAGTTCTAGGGTGTCTGGTTTTTCTACTGCTGTGAATATAACCAAACACTCGCGAATTTCCTTTTCTTTTTCCTGCTGCTTGCTAAGTTCTTCAGGATTTTTCAATGCTTTTCTAACTGGCTTGAATTTTATATAGTCAACATGCAAAGATAGTATCTTCATAGAAAAATATAGGAAATCAAGTTTTTAAAACTAATTATTCAATTTACTCAAGTTTAAATTCATACTTATCTAGCGGGGGGCCTGTAACTACTTTTCCAGATTTAGTTATAATTGCGGCATAAATCTCCACTTTTTTAATATTTGTTATATATTCTGAGAGATTTTTATCTATTGGAATTATGTATGTCTTTGATTCAAGAGGCGCGGGCGGATCGTAAATTTTGTATTCATAAATAGTTGTTTCATTGCTGAAAATAACTCTTATATGATCCCATTCTTTTACAAGCTCGTAATTTTCAATTATTGTTTCTGCCAAGCCAGAAATTATCTGATTTACACTTGTGGGATTTGTATAATTATAAAACTGCCCGCCTGTTTCTGAAGATAATTCTAAATCTTTATTATTTCCGCACAAGCCAGTATTATCATTAATATAATATAGAGTTATTCCCTTATTTTTTAATGTATTTTTGACATCTTCAATATATTCTGGGCCGTGATAGCAAGAAACATATGTACTTCTATTTGAAATAGTCCAGGTGCCGGTGCAGGACTCACATTTTTCTTTAGTATAATAACATCCTATTATTGAGCAACAAGTATAATTTGGATTATAACAAAAGGCATTAAGACAATCTTTTGCATGAGGAGCAGAGTTTGTAAGCAGAACTGCAACTCTTTTTGAGCCAATTCTGTAATCAAGATTTGAAGCAACATCTAAAGCAGTTAACTGCGCTTCAGGTGCATCAAACCCGCCTGTAGCAGCTGCTGCTATTTTTGACATTTCTGCCCTGTACTCATCCAGCTTTGATGTAAAAACCCCATCACTAAAAGAGTATGTCTTATCTGAGAAATCTGAACTTGCTCCACAACTTGGTTCTGGGTAATCCCTGAACTCAACTAAAGCAAGCTTGTAATCAATTGAGCTGTTTTCCAGGATTTGAGTGAAATTTGCTATTGTATTATTTACTGATATAATCTGCTGGTTCATGCTTCCTGTAGAGTCAATCAAAAAAACAATATCTATTTTCGGCTTGATTATTGTTATATTTTTCAACACCATCTTTCCAGGCCCTTTGGAAATTGTGATATTTATTC
Source organism: Candidatus Pacearchaeota archaeon (assembly GCA_016866995.1). Classification (GTDB taxonomy): domain Archaea; phylum Nanobdellota; class Nanobdellia; order Pacearchaeales; family GW2011-AR1; genus VGKQ01. Next base: position 665 of record VGKQ01000022.1, on the reverse strand, counting down.
TTGTAGGATTAATAACATCACCTTTTATCCTGTCTATATTCATTTCTTCTGTTATTATCTCTGATTTCGCGCTATATAATTCAGACTGCTCCCCAAGAATAACTTTGAGAATATTATATAAAAGAATTATTAAAGCAAGAATTAGAAGAATTGAGAGAATAATTACAACTAAATTTGAAATTGCTTTTTTCATTTTTTATAATAAATTTTAAAATAAAAAATTTATGCTGTGATTTTTTCAGCTATTGAGCCTGTTGATGTCAATTCAATTATACTTCCTGATTTTATATAATGTATTGTTATGTCTCCCTTGAAGTTGTTTCCCGCAGTAAGTGTGCATGGAACTGCTATTGCTACCTTGCTTCCTGAAGCAACAAAATCATTATATCCTGCTCCTCCGCAATTAGTTACATTGACTGAAGTAATATTGTATGAAGATTCGCCATTATTCTGCAGTTCAAGATTAACGCCTGTAGTCTTAACATTCCATGCATTGACATAGAAAGGGGCGGTTACAAGAGCTGAGCCTGAAACATACTTTCCAGGAGAGAAAACTCCAAAATATGCAAGAACTCCTATAGCTATGATTGCTGCCAAGATAGCCCAGCCGTAAGTCATAAGAAACTCCATAGCTGCTTGTGCTTTTCTTTCCATTTTACCTCCTT
>VGKQ01000021.1 GCA_016866995.1 Candidatus Pacearchaeota archaeon | reverse complement strand
TTTGATAATTTAGTTCATGGGGATAGAGTCAATCCCCATTTTTCTATAGGTTTTCAAGAATTAAATATTGGTGGTCGCATTCCTCCTGTGCTTGAAAGCACAGGTATCCTGCGACTAATGTAATGAAAAAAAAGAAACATAATAAAAAGAAGAATAAAAAATCAATAAAATTAAAAATAATTTTTCTTGCAATTCTCGCAGTAATTCTCATAATAGTTGCAATCCTAACTTCGCCAGTCAATAATGAAGAAAGATATTACACAGGCAATCTTCATACTCACACTTATGCCAGCGACGGAAAAATGAGCTATGAAGAAATAATAAATGAGTCACTAAATCTTGGCTTTGATTTTATAGCAATAACAGACCACAATACAATAGGAAAGGAAGTAAAAGAAAAATGTCCTCAAGAAAAAAGAATTTTGTGCATAATGGGAGAGGAAATTTCAACAACAAAAGGACACATGCTCGCAATCGGCATTAAAGAGGCAGTCCCAAAAGGATTGTCTCCTGAAGAAACAATATCAAAGATTCATAGCCAGAACGGACTAGCAATTCCTGCCCATCCAGAAAGAAAAACAATTGGCTTGAAAATAGAAGAAATAAAAAATCTTGACATAGATGCAGTTGAATGCCATGTTAATGATAAAGGAGAATACAATTTCAGCTGTGATTTGTTAAATTTGCCAAAAGTTTATAATTCAGATGCCCATAATAAAGAACAGCTTAAAATTCTGGCAAATATCTGCATAATAAAAAATTTGAATCTTGAAAGCCTGAAAGAAGCAATAAAAGAAAATAAGTGCTCACAGTTGCGGGTAAAAAGTCAGAAATAAATAATCTCGCGAAGAGTTCTGTTAAATTCATCAGGGCCTGAGGCAGATGCGAGTTTCTCTAATTTTTCACAGGAAACAACTTCTCTCCTGTAAACTCTGTGCAAATCAATATCTCTCCGGCCTGAAACTACCCTGAAAAACTCATAGTTAAAAGGGGTTCCAACAAAATGGTCTCCCATTAAGTCTTCTTCAGTATGCTCGGGTTCAAAAACTCTGAAAATTCTGCTTCTTAAAATATCAATGTTGGTTGTAACATTAACAGCAAGAAAAAGCCAGACATAACTTCCATTCTGCAGTATTCTCTGCCAGTAAAGCCTTCTTTCTGGTTTAGCCATAAAGTTAATTTCAAGCAATTATATATAAAGATTTATATATTTTTTAAAATACAAGAAAATATGTTGCAGCCTGAAAAAGACCAGCATATTCTAATAAATAAAGAAATTATAAAAAAAGAAATAGAAGAAGCAGATATAAAAAAAGAAGATAAAATAATTGAAATTGGTGCAGGAACAGGAAATCTAACTAAAGAACTTGCAAAAAAATCTTGTGTTTTAGCTTTTGAGATAGATGAAAAATTCTCAAAATTTCTTGATAAACTAAAAAAGAAATATGAAAACCTGGAAATTATTTATGGGAATGCTCTTGAATATGACTGGCACAAATATAATAAAATTGTGGCAAATATTCCTTACTCTGCCTCAGAAGCAATCCTGCAGAAAGCCATAAATTCTGGCATAAAAGAAATTATAATGATAGTAAGTTCAAGCTTCAAAGAAAAACTTCTATCACAGGAAAAAATCGGCTTGATTGCAGGAATTTTTTATAATATAAAACCAATTTGCAAAATTGGAAAGGAAAATTTCTTTCCAGTCCCAAGAACAGAGTCCTGGCTTGTCAAGCTAGAAAGAAAAGATGATAATAAAAACAAGATAATTAAAAATATTCTCCTGAAAAAAGGAAAAATAAAAAATGCAATTCTCTATTCTCTCGTTGAAAACGGAAAAACCAAGAATCAAGCCAAAGAAATAATAAAAAAAATGAATCTAGATTCTCAGGTTCTTGAAAAGCCAACAGGAAAAATAACTTCAAAATTTTTGATTAGATTAAAGAATGAGTTTTTTAATAATATTTAATCTTTCCAATCAGGTTCATCAAACTCGCTCTTTCTTCTTTTCCTTTGTTGACTAGTTGTTTCATTATATTGTCTCTCACAAAATTCTCTATATTTTCTTTCATGTTCTTCATATTGTCCAACACATATTGCCTTTCTCCAATAAAATAGTCCCCAGTTTCCTATTCTAATTAAAGGAAATCTCCCGCCATTCAATGTGCAAAGATCCTCAGTTTTGTCCCCATGACCCTTGCATACTGAATAATAAGGGCATTTTCTTGCCATAAATATCAAACAGAAATCAAGTTTAAAAAATTATATGTAATAAAATACAATAATAAAGATAATCTTAATAATCTTTTTTATACTTACTTAAAAAGTTCTTTCATAACTTCTCTTGAATATTTGTGTGACAGGCGAAGGGGCTCTGGAAGTTTGTATGGCTCTTTAATAAATTTTTTCACAAGTTTGACAGCCGAGTCCAGGGAAATTAAATTGCCAGGAGAAATATACAAGGGTCTGCTTCCTTCCTTTGTCTTGATAATTTTTCCAACAATCTTTCCATTTTTAACAATGTTTTCCCCTTCAATTTCTCCAACCAATAAAGAATCAGCAATTCCAATGGCAGGAATTCCTGCAACAAGCGAAAAGTGTGATGCAAGCCCCAGTCTTTGATGCGATATGCCGTGTCCTGAGATAAAAACAACCTCTGGCTTTTCTTCAATCTCATTAAAACATGAAACCATTGCAGGCAACTCTCTGTAAGCCCTAAACCCGGGAATATACGGAAATCTTGCCTTGTCAGAAAAATACTTCTGCTCTACAAGTTCAAAATCAGGATTTATGACAACAACGGCAGAAATAATGTTATTCTGAAAAAAAACATTTGAAATTCCGCCTATCTTGACAATCTTGGAAAAATCAATACTATCTTTGATTGAAATTTGTTTTGCAAGTTTTTCTTGTTCTTTCTCAAGCTTATTGATGTCAATATTATACTTTTCTGCAAGCTCTTCTATGCTGTGCTTTTTCTCCTCTTTTTGCTTTTCCATATTTATATTAATTCCACAACATTTTTAAAGTGTTTGACTATTAAAATTTTATGTTCAGAAAAAAATGCCCGAGATGCGGAAGAAAAATTGAAAGAGAATATGATTTTTGCCCTTATTGTGGAATTGATTTCAGGTGGCAGAAAAAACAGGAAAGAGAAAGGGATTTTGGAATGCTTGGAAAAGAAGATTCATTTGGAATGCCTGATTTTTCAGCTATGAATCTAACTGGCTTATTTAACTCAAAATTATTTTCATCCTTGTTTAATGAATTTGACAAACAATTACACGAGCTTGATAAGGAAATGATAAGAAAACCAAAAGAAAATATAAGAAAAACCGGGATAAGCATCTCAATAAATATGTCTAATGGAAAAAACCCAGATATAAAAATTTCCGGCATAGGTGATTTTAAGAACATGCAGAAAGAAATATCAGAAAAGAAAATTCCAAAATTAATTATAAGTGACGAACAAGCAAAAAAATTTTCAAAGCTGCCTAAAAAAGAGGCAAAAACAGACGTAAGAAGATTAAGCAACAAGATAATCTATGAAATTGATTTGCCAGGAATTAAAAGCCTAAAAGATATAATCATAAACAAATTAGAAAACAGCATAGAGATAAAAGCATTTTCTGATGAAAATGCTTACTTCAAGCTAATTCCTCTTAATCTTCCTATTCTTAATTACAAGCTTGATAATGAAAAATTAGTTCTTGAGCTTGGAACAAAATAATATGCCAAATTTAGCAGATGTTTGCCATCAGAAAAAAGATGAAATAGCAAAATTTATTGATTTTGCAAGAGCAAACAATATCAAAGGAATATTTTTTGATGCAGAAACGCAAACTTATTATTTTGTCAGGCTAGGATACAGGTTTGATGAGCAGTTTGAAAATAAGCTTGTGACTCTTCAAAAAAGGACAATAGGGGGAGATTCTCCAAGAATTTTCTGCATTCCTGAAAATCCAAAAGGAAAAAATTCAGCAGGATTAAGCAGGATATACTAATCTTAATTAACAACAATAATTTTAATTAATTGTAAACAATATTTAAGGTTTAGTTGAATATTAATTATAATTTATATTTTAAATTAAAATTCATGCTTGCTGGGAAACCTCCATTTCTAATTGATTTCTAGCATCTAATATTTTTCTCACAAGCCTTGAACCATCTTCAATTAATCGTCTACTATCAACCCATCCATTATTAGAGTCAACTAAATCTTGTATAAATTGATTATAATCTAATTCCCATGAATGTTCTACGTCCCCTGTATGGGTTGTTGCATTTCTTTCATTTAATGTGAGAATATTTCCTGCTAATGCAGGAGTATGATACATAAACTCTTGATTAGAATAAGCTGTAGCAGAAACTTGAGAAAGAGCAGGATTAAATTCAAAATCAACATATATAGTATCTCCTTCCAAAACCCTGGGCTTTGTAAAACCTAGTGAGATGCTTCTTTTTCTATTTTTATCTTTGTCTGTCATTTTATTTATAATTATTTTAATCTTTTTTAAAGATTATTATATCAAAAAATATATGTTCAAATAAGCAGGAGAATAAAAAAATGAGCCTGCGCAGATTTGAACTGCTATCCTTGTTCAAATCTGTATATTTGTTTCAGCAGGCTCAACATCAACTGCCTTGGTTGATGCATGGCTTTATGCCATATTTGATAAAAGATTTTCTAAATCTTTTCAGTGAGCCTGCGCAGATTTGAACTGCGGACCCCCGCCTGTCTGATTTTATTATCAGAGCGGTGCGCTACCGGGCTGCGCTACAGGCTCATATGAGCCTGTAATAATTTGAGATTTATAAGGTTTTTGTAACAATTAGATTTAAAAACCTTTCAAAATTAGCAAGAAGATGAACGCCTATAACTATATCAAGCAAAATTTGCGAGAAAATTTGAAAGAAAAGCTGATTCAATGGAGAAGAGCAGGCAGTTTTGTAAAATTAGAAAAGCCAAGTGATATAGGAAGAGCAAGAAATCTCGGATATAAAGATAAAAAAGGATTTGTTATTATTCGAGTTAAAATAATAAGAGGCGGAAGAAAAAGAAGTGTTGCAAATAAAAGAAGAAGAAGCAAGAGAAAAACAGCCAGAAAAACCCTCAAGATGAGCTATCAGTGGGTTGCAGAGCAGAGAGCAGCCAGAAAATACACAAATCTCGAAGTTCTGAATTCATATCAAGTCGGAAAAGACGGGCAGCATTATTTCTTTGAGATAATAATGATTAATCCTAAAGCTCCAGAAATTCAAGCAGATAAAAATCTCGCTTGGATAACAAGAAAGGAAAATCAAAAAAGAGCTTTCAGAGGATTAACAAGCGCAGGAAAAAAATCCAGAGGATTATCAAGTAAAAGCCACGAGTTAAAAGTCCGTCCAAGCCTGAGAGCCTGGGGTAATCGCGGAAAATAGTTAAGAGGTGTAATAAATCATCTCAGATAATTCTGAGTTAAAAAATGCCAAAACCACAAAGTTATGTGTTAAGATTAGAAGGGGAGAAAGTAATCTGCACCCTTACCCTCGATGAAGGAAGAATAACTAAGGGAGATGGGCTGCGTGAAGGAGAAGTTACACTTGAAGCAGAAACAACACGGGAAGCACTTAGAGTATTGTCTCCAGTAAAAGGAACACTTCGTGAGTTCAAAAGATTTGCAATTCCAAATCCAAACAAAGATGAAGACAAAAAGTATGGAACCAGATATGAGGAAATAACCGAAAGAAGGCTAGTTCGTGAAAAAACAGATGCTCAACTGCCTCTCGATATGGTTGCATATATGATTTTTACTCTTGCAACTGAAGAAGGAGCTGGCGCAAGAGATTATAAAAAATATTTGGATGACTTATTTAAATAGATGTGGAAAATAATTTTCTTCTATTAGCTATAATTTAATTTTTTCAGTATTTTAATTATTCATACTAACCTTAAAATATTTTTAATTTAATAAATAGGTTAAGTTAACAGATAATTGAGATAATGCGGTTTTAAAAACAGAAAAAAGTCAAATATAAAAAGCAGGATTTCTTAGTTGATTTAAACAGGGGTAAGATTTATAAAGTGAAAAGCAATATCTATTATAACATGAACCCCGGTGATCGCAAGGTTGCCGGACGAGTTTTTTCCTTTATAAATAATAATTAATGGAAGAAAAATTAGTATTTATGGATGCAGGATTTTTATCAAAACTTTCAAAACACTTTGGCAAAGGTAGATATTTAGTTTATGACATCATAAACTTTGCAAGAAATCTTGCAATAAAGCAAAATCTTTTCTGTAAAAAAATATTTTATTATACTGCCCCTCCTTTTCAAAGTCCTATTCCAAATAAAATAGAAAATAAAAGAAAGGAAAACTATGACAAATTTATAAGAGCAATATCAAAAGAAAGAGATATATTAATAAGAGAAGGAAGGTGTCAAAGAATTAGAGGTGAAAAAGATTTTGAATTCTGCCAGAAGGGTGTTGATACCTTATTAACCATGGATTTGACATCTGTTTCAATTAATTACCCCCAAATAAAAGAAATAGTCCTCATTTTGTGTGATAGCGATTTTGTCCCAATAATTAATAATCTAAAAAAGAGAGGTATAAAAATAGTTTTATATACTTATTATGAAAAATCAAGAAATTCGATATTTTCAACTTCCAATGATTTAATAAAGTCTGCTGACAAGTATATTCTATTAAGCAAGGAGGATTTTGATAATAACCCTTTAAAATGAAATATCTCGAACTAGCCAAACTCTATTCAGAGCTCGAGAACGAGCCATCTCGTTTGAAAAAAACAGAAATTTTAGCTGAATTTCTGAGAAAACTCAAGCAAGAAAAAAATCTTGAGATAATATACCTTCTAAAAGGAAGAATTTTTCCAGATTATGACACAAGAGAAATTGGAATTTCAACTCAGCTTGCAATAAAAGCTCTTTCAAAATCAACAGGAATTTCAGATGAGGAAATAATAAAATTATGGAAAAAAATAGGAGATTTGGGAGAGGTGGCTTTTGAGTTAGTTCAAAGAAAAAAACAATCAACATTATTAAAAACTAATCTGACAACAGAAAAAGTTCTTGAAAATCTAAAAAAACTTCCAGAACTTGAAGGAAAAGGCACTGTAGACAGAAAAATTTCCCTTATATCAGAACTTCTCGCGTCAGCATCAAGCCTGGAAGCAAAATATTTGACAAGAACTCTTCTCTCTGACTTAAGAACAGGAACAGCAGAAGGGGTTTTGAGAGATGCAATTGTCTGGGCTTGTCTTGACAAAGAAAACAAGCAGGATTTTTTTCTTGTACAAGAAGCGTATGACACATCAACAGATTTTGCAGAAGTATTTGAAAGAGCAGTAAAAGGAAAAAAAGCACTGGAAGAATCAGAACTCGAGCCAGGAAAGCCAGTAAAAGTCATGCTCTATCTTAAAGTAAAAGACATCAAAGAAGGATTTGAAACAGTAGGAAAGCCAGCTGCAATTGAATATAAATACGATGGCTTCAGAATGATGATTAACAAGGAAAAATCAGGAAAAATACGGATATTTACTAGAAGATTAGAAGAAGTTACAAAACAATTTCCAGAAGTTTCAGAATATGTCAAAAAATACGTGAAAGGAGAGAGTTTTATTCTTGATTCAGAAGCAGTTGGCTTCAATCCCAAGACAAAAAAATACAAGCCATTCCAGGAAATAAGCCAGAGAATAAAAAGAAAATATGACATCAAGAAACTTGAAAAAGAGCTTCCTGTTGAAATAAACGTCTTCGATATTCTCTACTATAATGGAAAATCTCTTATAAAACTGCCATTCAAGGAAAGAACAGAATTGGTGAGAAAAATAATCAAGCCTGAAAAATTCAAGCTTGTCCCGTCAGAGCAAATTATTACAGATGATGAGAATAAAGCTGAAAAATTTTATCAAGAAGCTTTGAAAGAAGGAGAAGAGGGAGTTATGATTAAATCTCTGAATGCTCCATACAAGCCAGGAGCCCGGGTTGGTTATGGAGTTAAATTAAAGCCATCTGAAAATGAGTTTGACTTGGTTATTGTAAAAGCAGAGTATGGCACAGGCAAAAGAGCAGGCTGGCTCACAAGCTATACAGTAGCATGCAGAAAAGATTCTGAATTATTAGAAATAGGAAAAGTTTCTACGGGCTTGAAGGAAAAATCATCTCAAGGACTAAGTTTTGAGGAAGTTTCAAAAAAATTAAAGAAATTGGTAATAAGTGAGCACGAACGAGAAGTTCAAGTTAAGCCGGAAATTGTTGTAACAGTTACATATCAAGATATTCAAAAATCTCCGTCATATTCCTCTGGATTTGCATTAAGATTTCCAAGATTTACAGCATTAAGAGAAGACAGAAGCATTAGAGATATAGCAACAATAGAGGAAATAGAAAGAGATTATAAAAAAGAGAAATAAATATAATTTATAAATATAAAAAACTGATTAAGAAAATGAAAAGAGGGCTGATAATAGCAAATTTATTACTTGGAATTTTAATTGTTTCAGTTTTATTGTTCTATTCTTTTTCCGGAATTACTGGCAGAGCTGTTTTCTCCCCTCCAATTCCAACTTCCTGCTCAGATGCGAGCATAAAAGCAGTCTGGGATTCAATATTTCAAGAAAGCTCAAATGGAATAACAATTCTGACAAATACAAGCCAGGCAGGAGTTTGCAATGCTTTTCTTGCTTATAAAATAAATGGAGAAAAAATAAAAATATTGCAGGGGCAGAATATTGTAAATATGCCATTAATTCTAATCAGCATAAATATGACTTCTATAATTGCTGCTGAAGGAAATTTTACTTCAGAATATTTAAATATGATTACGGGCTTAACAAGCCCGTGGAGCAATACCTTTCTCAATGGAAGCCTTCAATCAATTTTACCTTCATCTTACTTAAAAACAAGAACAATAAGCAGCTCACAAGCAGATACTGAATTTAAATCAGTTTACAAAATAAGTCCATCATCCTGGAGTGAGAATTCTACGGGCGGGATAATAAAACATTCTTTTCTCAATAATGAATCAAATCCTCCTTCTGTATTGATAAAAGCAGATATTGGAGAAGTTTCTGCAAATTATACTATTAACATGTATGCATTTTCTCAAATAACATCCAGTAATTTATCTTGTTCTCCAAACTGGGCGCAATTAAACACATCCTGTCAGTCAAATGAAAGATTAACAGCATACTATCTTGATTCAAAATCATGCAATCAATCAACTCCTGCAAATCTCACTTTTGGCTGTGATTATGACAATAATGGGATTATTACCTCTACTGCTAATTTATCAGGAACAGCCCTCTCTACATATATTAATTATCTTCCAATAAATACTTCTGAAAATTATATAGGAAAAAGATACAAAGTAGAATTAAAATCAGGTTCAAGTTCAGTAGTAGAGTTTGATTGGAACTTTTCTGTCCCGTTAAATCTTGAAAATGTTTATATCGAGAAGCAGCTGTCTTCTGCAACAAGAGGATATCTTATTGTAAAAGGGCTGAACATAAGAAAAAAATTATTTATAGACAAACTAAACTCAAGTTCATCAAGTGTCTGTGTGAAAGACCAGGAGCTAAATTCAATAGCAGGAATAAGCTCATCATGCACAGGAACAAATGAGTATGAAGTTGATTGCCCTGGCTCTAATAACAACTTCACTTGCAATTTGCCAACAGGATTTTTTGAAGTGGATGGACTAACAAACTCCGGAGTAATTGAAATGCCTTCTCGTCCAACATTTAATTGCACACCAAATTGGAATTGCACAAACTGGAGCATGTGCTCTAGAGGAATACAAAACAGGACTTGCAGAGATTTAAATTTCTGCAACATTAACATGCCCGCATTAAACCAATCATGCTCCTTGACATCTTGCACACCAAATTGGAATTGCACAAACTGGAGCAAATGCATAAATGGAAATCAAACACGAATGTGTTCTGATTTAAATAATTGCAATACCGCATCAGGAAAGCCAAACATAAAACAACAATGCCAAGCAGAAGAACAAGGATATAACTGGACTATTATTTCAATTATAATAGGAATTGTATTTATGATAATTATTATTGTAATTCTTCTGATTTATTTTTTAAGCAGAAAAGACGAGGATAATTTATCTTCTTCAAATTTTTCCCAGCCGCCAATTCCTCCCTCTCCTTCCTATTCCCCTCCGCAGTATGCTTCTTTTCATCCAACCTATTCTCAAAATATGCAGAACCAAAATTCTGCTTTATAAACTAGATTTTTCTCGAGGGAAAAAATCGAAAGCTTTATAAAGCCACAAAGTTTAAAAACCCTGTATAAAAAATTACAACTAAAAAATGTCAAAAATCTTTTATGGGTTTTTGATCATCACAAAAATTCAACTAAAATAAAATTAAAATTTTTGATATGGCTAAAACTTCTTTAAAAGTTCAGAATATTGTTGCCACAACTTCTCTTGGAAAGCCAATCTCACTGACAAAGCTTGCCCGCACACAATCTAACACAGAATATAATCCAGAAACATTTCCTGGATTAATTTTAAGGATTAAAAAGCCAAAATCAGCTGTTCTTGTATTTACTTCTGGAAATCTTGTCTGCACTGGAACAAAAAGCATACAGCAAGTCAAACAAGTAATAGATTTGGTTATAAAACAGCTTAAAAAAATAAATGTCAAGATAACAGACAAACCAAGAATAAATGTTCAGAATATTGTTGCTTCAGGAAGCATTGAAATTCAATTAAATTTAAATGTCCTTGCTCTTGAACTTGAGAATACAGAATACGAGCCAGAGCAGTTTCCAGGGCTTGTATACAAGCTTGTTCAGCCAACAGCAACATTCTTATTGTTCAGCAATGGAAAATTAGTCTGCACTGGAACAAAAAACAAGCAGCAGCTGGATGAAAGCATAAAACAGCTTATAAAAAATATTAAAGAAGCCATGAAAAGAATTGAAGAATGATAATGAATTCAATTCTTTTCTTACACCTTTAGCGAGCAATTTCACGAGGCAATTAATATTTTATCACGAGTGAAATTGGGAGAAGGTGTTAAATTATATAAATAAATATGAATATGATGTTGCAAAGCTTACAAGCTTTATATGAAAAGAATTGAAGAATGATTTTAAGATGAGAGAAATTGAAAAAGTTCTTGATGAAAAAGAAAAAATTATGTGGGAAGGTTCCCCTCAATTCTGGCCCTTCTTTTTCGGGAGAAGTATAATAACAACAATATTTGGAATAATATGGATGATTTTTCTTATCCCATTTATATTTTTTGGAATTTGGAGCGCAATAAAAGGACAATTGTGGGGATTGGGGGTTTTTTTAATGCCTCATTTCTGGATAGGAATAGCATTAATTGTTGGAATTCCCATATATAATGCTCTTTTATACAGAGTATCATACTATGCAATAACAAACAAGCGAGTAATAATACAAAAAGGAGTAATAGGAAGAGATTTTGAAATAGTTGATTTTGACCAAATAACAAATGCAGAGGTTAATGTTGGTGTAATGGACAAAATGTTTGGAAAAAATTCAGGAAGCATTTTAATTTCAACAGCAGGAACATTCACATATACAAGAAGAGGCCCTGTCCAAAAGCCATATACAATAAGTAACATAACAAACCCATATGAAGTATTCAAATTTTTTAAAAAAGTTTCTCATGCAGTAAAAACAGATATTTCATATCCAAACAAATACAGGCCCAAAACAAATCCAGGATATAATACAGAATATTCTGCATAATCAACTAATTCTCAGAAATCCAATTCTCACTAAAAAATAGTAAGATAACTTAATATACTTCCAAGCAATATAAAAACCCCTATACTTGAGTATAATAAAGAATAAAAAGCAAATTAATTGAATAATATTGAGGGGAAAAAGATGGCAGATAAACCAAAAACAGAGGATTTATTGTTAGAATCAAGAAATTTCTTTAATTCAATAAAAAAAGAAATAGGAAAAGACATTAAGTCAGGAAAAAATATTGTTTTTATCAATTTTTCAGAACTTGCTTCTTTTTCCCCATTATTGTCAGAGCTTCTTGTCTCAAATCCAGAGGAAATTTTTCAGGTTTTGGAGACAGCTCTTGAAGATTCAGGGCTTGTTCAAAATCCAAGAGTAAGGCTTGATGAACTGCCAGAAACACTTTCTGAAAAAATCAGAAATCTTAGAGCCAAGCACCTTAATCATTTAATACAAATTGAAGGGATTGTCCGCCAAGCTTCAGAAGTAAGGCCGCAGGTTGTAAATGCAAAATTTGAATGTCCTGCGTGCGGAACAATAATTTCTGTGCTTCAAGTTGAATCAAAATTCCGCGAGCCAGTAAGATGTTCATGTGGCAGAAAAGGGCAGTTTAGATTAATAAGCAAGGAAATGGTTGATGCTCAAAGATTAGTTGTAGAAGAAAGCCCGGAAAGCATTGAGGGAGGAGCACAGCCAAGAAGAATAAATATCTGGCTTAAAGAAGATTTAGTAGAGCCAAAAATGGAGGAAAAGACAACTCCTGGCTCGCGGGTTGCAATAATCGGAATATTAAAAGAAATTGCTCGACATACACAGACAGGAGGCACAATGACAAGATATGATATAGCAATAGAAGCAAATAACATAATTCCTCTTGAAGAGACATTTGAAGAGCTTGATATCTCAGAGGAAGATGAGAGGCAGATTCACGAGCTTGCTGCTGATCCATCATGCCTGCAAAAATTCACAGATACAATCGCGACATCTGTTTATGGTTATGAAGAAATCAAGCAAGCCCTTGTTCTCCAGCTTTTTGGAGGAGTAAAAAAAATAAGAAGCGATGGAACTCAGACACGAGGCGACTTGCACATTCTTCTTGTAGGCGATCCGGGGGTTGCAAAATCTGTAACATTAAAATTTATATCAGCAATAGCGCCAAAAGGAAGGTATGTTGCTGGAAAAAGCACAACAGGAGCAGGACTGACAGCAACTGTCGTTCGCGACGAGTTTTTAAGAGGCTGGGCTCTAGAAGCAGGAGCAATGGTTCTTTCAAATAAAGGAATTGTATGTATTGATGAAATAGAAAAAATGGACCCGCAGGACAGAAGTGCAATGCATGAAGCAATGGAACAGCAGACAGTTACAATAAGCAAGGCAAATGTCCAGGCAACTTTGCGAGCCGAGACAAGTGTTCTGGCAGCAGGAAATCCAAAATTCGGCAGATTTGACCCGTATCAGACAGTTGCAAGCCAAATTGACATTCCTCCTACATTAATTAACAGGTTTGATGTTGTTTTTGTTCTTAAAGATATTCCAGACAGGAGCAAAGATGAAGCAATAGCCTCTCACGTTCTCCAAGAACACCAGCATATAACAGAAAAAATAATTATTGACAAAGATTTATTCAGAAAATATATAGCATATTCAAAGCAGAAAATCCAGCCAAAACTTACAGATGAAGCAATAAATGAAATAAAAAAATTCTATGTTGATTTGAGAAATACAGCTGTTTCTTCTGACCAGCCCACAAAGCCTCTCCCGATTTCAGCCAGACAGCTCGAGGCTTTGATAAGAATGTCAGAAGCAGCCGCAAAACTTAGACTTTCTGGAAAAGTTGCAAAAGAAGATGCAAAACGCGCAATTAATTTAATGAAGTTTTATCTTATGCAGGTTGGATATGATTATGAGACAAAAACATTTGACATAGACAGAATTGCAACAGGTGTCTCGACAAGCCAAAGGGGAAAAATCATGCTTGTAAAAGAAACTTTGGCAAGATTAGAGTCCAGGCTGGGAAAATTAATTCCAATTGAAGAAATAAAAAAAGAATTACAAGGAAAAGTAGAGGAAAAAGACATTGATGATTCAATAGATAAATTGACAATTTCGGGTGATATTTTTCATCCGAGAAAGGGATTTGTCCAGAGGATGTGAGCGATGGAAATCGAAGAATTAAGAAAAAAAGCGTATAAAGTGATAGAAGATTACAATAAAAAAAATAGTTTGCAACATGATAAAGAAATAACATTTCCTCATTTAGTTGAAGAAATTGGAGAATTAGCAAGAGAAATAGGGCATGAAAAAAACGGCTGGAGAGCAGATTTTAACAAAGAAAAATTAGCAGAAGAATTAATTGATGTATTAATTCAGATTATGAATTTAGCAACAGATTATAATATTAATATTGAGGAAACATTTAACAAGAAAATTGAAGCATTAAACCAAAGATATGGTTTGGCACAATAATAATTAAAAACTCAGAAAAACAAAAATATAAACATGGCAGAAATACTAAAAAGGCAGATAGCATATAAGATAAGAGTAGGAGACTTGCTGAAAGGAAAACCAATAATAGAACAAGGAGAAATAGCAAGATTTAAGTTTCTCGAGCTTGGAAATAAAAACATTGTCCGGGTTAATGTTGTTGCAAATATTATTGACAAGTATCAGACAGAAGGAAGCGAGAATAAAAAGAGTTATTTATCTTTAACAATTGATGATGCATCAGGGCAGATGACAGTAAGGGCTTTTGGAGATGATGTAAAAAGATTTTCAGAAATTGCTCAAGGAAACACAGTTCTTGTAATAGGAACTCTGAGATTTTTCAACAATGAAATTTACATTTCTCCTGAAATAATCAGGGATATAGACCCAAGATATCTTCTTGTCCGCAAGCTTGAGTTAGATAAAGAAAAGCCAAAA
>VGKQ01000020.1 GCA_016866995.1 Candidatus Pacearchaeota archaeon | reverse complement strand
TTTTTTCAAAAAGTTTTCTTTTTCTCAGGCTGTGATATTTTCCACCAGTAATTTTTCTTCCTTTGTTCATTTTTTTCTTCCCTATTTTGCTTCTTTTGTAAAAAGAACTTGATTTAAATATCTTTCTAATTCTATTTTTAGTATATATTTTATGTAGAATAACTATTCTTGATAATTTAACATATAAAATATAATATTTATATTAAATACTTAATACTAAAAGTGGTTGTTCTACAAAAAACCGCTTTAGAGAAACTTATTTAAACCAGTTATAACATAATTTTTATGTAAAAAAGAGTAATTTTTGATACTATGAGTTATAAGAGGTTTGTCAGAAAAAGAGGAAAGATTTATGGGCCGTATATTTATGAAAGTTACAGAGATGAGACAGGAAAAGTGAGGAAAAAATATTTTGGAAGAGTTACACCACAAAAAAAATTTGATTACTATCTTCTTTTTGGATTATTTCTTGCGGTTTTAATTCTTGGAATTTATTCATTTAATTTTTTCGGCCCGAGGCTTACTGGAATGGCTTTTTTTAATATTAAAGATTCATATATTCAAGGAGAAAATATAACCGGCAATCTTGAAGTTAAATTAAGAAGCGGAGAATTAATTCCAGGGAATGCAAAATTGATTGTAGAACAACCAAGCATTACAAGAGAATTTGATATTTCTCAGGTTGTTGGAGTAAATGCGAACGGGAGCTTTTATATTGAAAATTTTGATATTTCAGGAGAAGGGGAAGGATATGGATTTATTGGAGAAAAAATCCTTTATCCTTATGTTTATTTTACTCTTCTTTTTGGAGGAGGGATTTCTGGCAATGAACAACAACCACAAGAAATTTTAGAAGAGAATGTAACTGAAAACGAGACAATAGAAATTCCTGCTGTGAATGAAACTCCACAGCAACTTACGACTCCTACTCAAGAATCACCAATAATCCCAATCCAGCCAGCAGAAGAAACAACAACAACTCCAACAATCCCAATCCAGCCAGCAGAAGAACCTACAACACCAGCTCAATCAAAACAAGAGGAAAAGAAACAAGCAAAAGAAGAAGCTAAAGAAGAAAAGAAACAGGAAAAAACAGAGAAAAAAGAAGAGAAAAAACAAGAAACTCCTACAACAACTCCAACAGAAACACCAACCCAACCAGCAGAACAACCAGCAGGAATTACTGGCGCAATAATTCTTGAGAATGAGATTTATGGAAAAGTGTCTAGAAATGAGGGTTTTGAGTATTTGATTGAAAACCAGAGCTTTTCACTTAAAAATATTCATTCTGATTATGAAAATTTATCAGGCAATATTCTTGATACAAAAACAGAAGCTGGAAAATTAACAATTATTACAAATTATTCGTATTCTGAAAAAGGGTTTGGAAAAGAGTATCTTGGAAAAGATAATTTTTTGAATATCTCGCTTGAATCTTTGGGATTAGAAGCAATTGAGGGAAAAATAACAATAAAATTAGTTTATAATGATGTTGTGCTTACTGAAGCAAGCAAGGAAATTTCAGTAAAAGAGAATATTACTGGAATAGAGAATGAAACAGAGATTGAGGAAAAGAATATAAGCTTTTATCTCAACAAGAAAATTGCTGGCATAAAAATATCAAGAAATGAGAATTTTACTCTAAACCTGAGCGAGTATTTTTCAGGCGCAGAAGGTTATAATTTTAGCGAACCAGAAAATATTTCTTTCAAGATGAAAGGAGAAATGCTTATTTTATCCCCTGATTATAATTTTGCTGGAATAAGAAATGCAAGCATAACAGCTTATTCTAAAAATGACAGCATAAAACAGAATTTTGATATTGAAGTTTCAAGCGCAGGGATTTTTACAAAGCAATATAAAGCGGTTATTGGAAAGCCTGTCAAGTGGGTGAAAAGCATTGTTACAGAAAATTTAACAAACTTAAGCATAGAACTGCCTAAAGAAGCTGAGAATATTACAATTAAGGCAGCAAGCATTAATGAAATTTTAAACCAGGCTGATAATTATGAAAAAGAAATAAAAGAAACAGACAGGAAAAGCCTGATTACAGGACAGGCAATATCTTCTGAAACAGCAGGAGCAGGGATATTAACAAGGTTATGGAGAAAATTTAGGATTACAGGAAGAGCTGTTGAGGAAATCAACAGCAATATAACAGAAACAGAGAACAGCAAGATAATTAATTTTCAAGCTAATGCAAGTTATGCTGTTGAGTATTATACTCAGGCTCCTGGAGCAAACGAGACAAACATTTCAGGAGGAAAGCAAGTTATAATATCAGCTCCAAGTGAATTGAATTATACAGATATTCTTGCTTATACAACTCTTGACAACATTGCCCCTGTAAATTCAAGCATAATAAAATTATACTGGCATGCTTCTTATGAAGATGCTGTCAAGTATGGATATGTAAATGTGAATAAGACAATAGCAAATGAGAATAAGACAATAGCAAATGAGATAATTAACAATACACAAACAGAAAATCCTATAAAAAATAATACAATAATCAATGATACAGAAATTAATGCCACAATTAATTCAAGCGAGATACTTAATGAAAGTATTAACAATGAGACTGAAACAACAAGCAATGAAACTCAGAGCCTGATTACAGGAAATGCTGTTCTTGAGAATAATGAAAATCTGACTGAGAATAATTCTGAAAATATCACTAGCGAGCGAGCCTCATCAGAGGCGAGTGATGTGTATTTGATTGAAATTTCTTATGATGATTATGATTTGGATGAAGACGGGAGAATTGATTATATTGAATGGAATGTTCCTCATTTGTCTGTCCAGTCATACAGCATTATTTTCTCATCTGCAAACATGACTTTGAGCAACATAACAATTGACAATGAATATTCACATCTGACAGTAAATTATTTTTCATCAGACCCGCCATACAATTCTCTTCTTGGATACTGGAGTTTTGACGCTGACAATGCTTCAACAGTTTTTGATTTTACAAATAATAATTATGATGGAGTTTTATATGGTGGAGCAGTTGCAAATTCAACTTGCGGAGTTTATAATGATGGGATATGCTTGGATGGGAATGATGATTGGACTGATTTAACTGGATTGCCTGCTTTTGATTCAATTACTCCTCATACTTACATGGCTTGGATTAATTTGAAAACTTTAAATCCTTCTTATACTTGGGTAATTAATAATGGTAATACAAATAACGGAACTTCTATGATTATTACTACAGCTTCAGGAAATGGTTATATTGGATTTTTTTATTCTGGTGGAAGTCAGGTTAGAAGCAGTAATACTCCTATAACTTTAAACATTTGGCAACATATTGCTGTTGTATATAATGGAACAAAAGGATTAACTTTTTATTTAAATGGAGTTTTAAATGGAACACAAACAACAGGTGGAAGTTATGAAAATTGGAGTGCTGTTAATGCTAATCCAAGAATAGGAGTTTGGACTACAGGGTCTTATGATTTCAACGGAAGCATAGATGAAGTTATGATTTTCAACACAACCCTTAACTCTTCTCAAATCTCAGCAATTTACAACAATCAATCAGCAAGATTTATCTCACAGGGAGAGCAGTCTGCAAGGCAGTTTAACATCACATCTGGAGCAGATTCTGTGAATATAAGCTTTCAGAATTATCAAAGAAACTTAGGAAGCAATATTTCTGCAAGAGTTGGAGTTTGGGATTCAAGTCTTGGCTATAATAATTCTGATTTTAATGAGAATAATTCTCTTGCAGCATACTGGCATTTTGACGAGGCTTCATGGACTGGAACAGCAGGAGAAGTAAAAGATGCTACTGGTTTGAATAATGGAACTTCTGCTGGAGATGCTGATACTGTTCCTGGATTTTATTTTAGGGGAGGAAATTTTGATGGAGATGAAGATTATATTGATATTTCAAGCAACCCAAAATTTATCTATACTAATTTTTCAATCTCGCTGTGGTTTGAGAAGGAACCGCGATCCCCGGACTCTGGAGTGCCCTTGTCAAGAGGTTACGCCGACAACGACAAAAATGGGGATTTTGTCATCAAAGACACCGCAAGCGGTAAACTGGTATTTGATGTGCAGAATAGCGATGGCGATGGCTGGATTTTTGGTTATGATGAGTCGGTTCTGAACAGCGGAGAAGCTCTGAATACAGGGCAGTGGTATCATGTGGTTGTAACGAGAAACGGAAGCACTTACAGTTTCTATGTTGATGGAAGCCTGACGAGCAGCGCTGAATCTGGCGATGACATTTCCGATGTCGACGACACAAACCCTTTCCGTATCAGTGCATTTACAGATACAGACGGAACATCTTCTTCGCACTTCAACGGCACAATAGATGAATTAATGATATTCAACAGGAGCTTGACTGCAGATGAAATCAAGGAATTATATGTTAAGGGAAGGGCTTTGTGGAATTATACAAACTGGCAGAACTTGTCTGGAAATGGCTCTGACACACTCTCGAATAATCAGTTTTTTATTTCTCCCAACACTACAAATATTCTTCCTCAAATTAAACTTGTTGCAGGGCCAAACTTGTCATCAAGTTTCTATACTCCGTTAATTATTGCAAATGCTTCTAATTCTGCCCTGATGAATATTTCAAATATAGGGGCTCCGACAATTATAATATTCCGTCCTGTAAATAATTCAAGATATAACACAAATGTTTCTGTTGCACTAAATTATAGTATTCTTGACACTAATTCGCAGGCATGCTGGTATACAATTGATATGGGAGTTACAAACACAAGCATAACAAGCTGCTTGAATACCACTTTAAATGTTTCTGAGGGAATTGCAAATGTAACTTTATACTCGAATGATTCTGAGAACAATCTTAATTCCGTATCTGTTTCATTTTTGACTGATACAATCAAGCCAACAATTAATTTTACTGCTCCTACTCCTGCTAATAGTTCAGTTCAAAACCTGAATTCAATTTATGTAAACTTGACAACAAATGACACAAATCCTCATTACTCATTTGTGGATTTTGATTCAAGTCTTGTATCGTGGTGGAGATTTGATGATGTTAACTTGAGTGGAGATGTTGTAGATTATACAGGGAGAAATAATGGAAGCAAACAGGGAAATGCTGTCCAGAATGATTCCGGGATGTTTGGGAAAGCTTTCTCATTTGACGGGGATGGTGATTATGTTGTTGCTACTCCTTTGCCTTCTTCGAATAATTATAATATCTCTGTTTTTGGTTGGGCTAATTCCTTTAATTCTATGGGGGGAGAGCAGCACCTTTTTGATGTAACTGGGAGCCTAGCAATTCAGTTTCATAAAGATCCTTCCTCAGGCAATCTTGACTTGTCTCTTTCTTCAGGATGTCTGCCAAGAACACAGGTGAATGTTTTTTCAAACAACAACTGGACTTATATTGGTTATACAAGAGTTGCAAATTACTCTGACACTTATTCAAACTATACAATTTATGTTAATGGAGTTGCAAGAGAATCTCATTTTTGCAATGGAACTTTAACAAATAAAATTTATATTGGAATTTTGAATGAAGCATTTCCTGCTTTATCATGGAACGGAAGCATTGACGAAGTTTTAATTTTCAACCGTTCATTGACATCACCAGAAGTTCTGGCTTTGTACAATTCAACTGCAAACAAGTATTATAATAATTTTACAAACTTGCAAGATGGAAATCACACATTTACAGGATATGCTGTTGATTATGCTGGAAATGTAAATTCATCTGAGAAAAGAACAATTGAAATTTCTTCATCTTTCATAAACTTATGCAGTAATTTAAGCTCAACAGGAGGATATTACAAGCAGATTGCAAATATAATTCCAACATCTGGAGTCTGTATAAATATTACTGCCCAGAATGTGACTTATGACTGCGAGGGATACTGGATTTCAAACACAACACTTAACACAATTGCAATTTACTCTGACAAGTATAATTCAACAATCAGAAATTGCAATATTTCTTTAAATAAGACAGGAACAGGAATTTATCTTGTAAATTCAAATTTCTCGAGCATTATAAACAATACAATCAACTCGAGCAAGTCGGGAATTAGTATAGAAAAATGCTCGTTTAATAATATAACATCAAATATAATTTTAAATACAAATTACAGTATTAATCTTTCCTCAAGCTCGTGGAATAATATTTTCAACAATTCAATAAGCAGAAGCTATTCTGGAATTGGTTTACATTCAAGCTCAAATAATAATTTAACTGGAAATATGGCAAACAACAACACTTATGGAATTTATCTATATTCAAGCTCAAATAATAATCTTATTTTTAACAACACAGCAATTTTTGATAGTACGGGAATTTATTTATATTCAGGCACTTTGAATAATTTAACTGGAAATACTGCAAATAAATCCGCTTATGGAATATATGTATTAAGCTCACAAAATATTCTTGTTAATAATACTGCAAATGCAAACAGCATTTATGGCATATATTCAAATGCTTCTTGTACTTTAATTAATAATAGTGCAAATAATAATTCAGATATAGGAATTTATCTCGAATCAAACACAGGCAACAACCTGACTGGAAACAGTGCAAACTCAAACACAAATTATGGCATATATGTAAATTCTGGAAATCTGACTGATAATACTGCAAAATATAACAAACAGGCAGGAATTTATTTAACTGGAACGAAAAATATTCTGGCAAATAACATTTTATTTGCAAATTATGATGGAATTTTGATTGATTCTGCATCAACCAGCAACAATATAACTGGAAATAACTTGAGCTTTAATACAAACTATGCAATTAAGGTATCATCTTCAACAAACAACATAACTGGAAATATTCTTGAGTCAAATAATTACGGAATAGCTCTTCTTTCATCTAGCTCTGGCAATTTTTTGTATGACAATCTTATCTTAAATTGCAAAGGAAGCTCTGCAACAGAAGGATGCCTGGCTGTAAATATATCATCAAGCAATAATGTTTATAATGGAAAGATAAACAGCACAGGAACAACTCCTAATTTAGTTTATATTATCGGAGCAAGCAATAATCTTTTCAGCAACTTTGTTTTGAATAATTCTGCAACTTATGATGTTTTCTCAGACAAGTATGTTAACTTTGAAAGATGCCTTGATTCTGTGAGGCTTACTGGTTGTTCTCAGATAACAGGATATGATGCGTGTGTTGTTGTATCAAGCTGTACTTCTGAATATGATTGTGCAAATGACATTTCTGCATGCTCTGATTTGACTTCTTCATCTACATGCAATGCTTTTTCTGGCTATGGATGCCAATGGGAATATTGTTCTGGAACAATGTCAGGATGTTCTGATATAAATGACAGCAGTTTATGTGATAATACTAATTATTGTTCGGCGGATGGGGAAGAGTGCCAAAATTCTGTAACTGCATGCTCTGATTTGACAAGTTCGTCTGCATGCAGTGCTTTTTCTGAGTCTGGCTGTATGTGGGAATATTGCTCTGGAGATTTAAATTGTGATGAGTGGAGCGGAAGTTATGGTGATTGTGGTGACAGAGGGCAATGTTCTATAGATTTAAATGGAAAAAGTAATCCGTGTGAAAACGATGACGGTTGTGAGAATTATCAAAGTCAAAATGATTGTGAAACTAATGGATGTTATTGGAGTGGAAGCTATTGTTATCCTGAATGCGGAACTACAAAATGCTGTAATGGATATGGTGTTCAGAATGACTGCGAGTCAAATACTGGATGTAGTTGGTATATGAATTGTGATAATTCTGGAAGTTGCGAGGCAATAGGAAGCAATTCTGGAGAATGTGATTTACATTCTGGCGGAGGGGGGTGTTCATGGAACTCAAATGCATGCGGAGGAAGCATAACTGACACTGACTGCTCCCAGATTACAGATTCTGGAGACTGCAACTCAAATACAAACTCACAATGTTCATGGTATAATGGAAATTGTGACGGAAGTTTAGACAATTCAGACTGCTTTCAGTTTTCATTTTCAACAGATTGTGGAAATGTCAATAATTGTGGCTGGAACTCAGATTCATGCGGAGGAACTCCAAGTTCAACAGACTGCTCTCATATTGGAGACCAAGGCGATTGTAATGATTACACAAACTCAAGATGTTCATGGGATTTTTCAAGCTGTTCTGGAACTCTTTTGGATTTGGGTTATGGATACGGGTGCAATCTGATTGGAAACTCTGATGATTGTGTGTTGACAAGCAGCAAATGTTCATGGGATGAAGGCAATTCTTTCTGCCAGAATGCAGGGAGAATTACAGCTTGCTCGCAATTGACAACAGAAGACGCATGTTATGGAGCTGGATGCTCTTGGGGCGCGGGTTGTTCTGGAACTATTTATATTGGAGAGGGATATGGATGTAATGGTATATCCTGGGGTGGTTATGGAAGTGAAGACTGTGCTGCTACAAATCCTGCTAATTTATGCGAATGGAACTCATCATATAATTATGCAACAAACAATGTTTTCAGAAATGTAAGCTATTTAATAAGCAAAGAGAATGTTGCTGGAGAAAGCGAATTGTATAGGCAGTGGTATTATCAGGCATTTGTCAATAATACAAAATCAAATAACTTGAGCAGGGTAAATATAACTGCTTATAATATTACTGGAAATTATATATTTAATCTGACTACTAACTTGAGCGGATGGACGCCAATACAGAATATAACACAATACAGAAATTATAACGGAACAAGAAGCTATAATAATAATTTCACAATATATGCCAGAAATTCAACTTACTTGACACTTTCTCATTCTTTAAACATAACTGGCAATATGCTTCCTGATGTTTTTATGATTCAGTCTGGAAATCTGACAGCATGCGAGATATTATTTACTCCTAATTCATATTATGTTCTTAATAATTTTTCAAGCAACACGACAACATGCTTTAATATAACTGCTGAGAATATAACACTTGACTGCAGAAACTGGAGCAACCAGATTGTTTATGGAAATTCTTCATCAGCAACAAGATATTATGGAATTTTCTCTGGAAAGAATGGCACAATTATAAGAAACTGCGAGATTAGAAAAGGAAATGCGGCTGCTGCAACAGATACAAGATATCCAATTGCTTTTATCAATAATATCAACGGAAGAATTGAGAAAGTTAATGCAAGCATGAATTATGAGGGAATTTATATTCTTAATTCTACAAACATCAGCATTATAAACAACTCAATAAGCGCAATAGGATTAGATGGGATAATAATAGCAGGAGGATGGAACAATACTCTTGTAAATAACACAATAACAAATGCTTCAAGATTTGGAATTAACTTGACAAACTCGTGGGGAAACAAGCTTGAGAATAACACTGCAAAAAACAATACTTATGGCATCTTGCTTTATCAGAGCGGAAACAACACCCTTGCTGGAAATACTGCAAATACAAATAATTTGTCTGGATTTTATTTATGGGGAGGGACAAACAATACATTAATCAACAGCTCTGCATATCTAAATGCACAATATGGAATTTTTATTTTTACAAGCACAAACAACTCGATTTCAGGAGGGAATTTGTCTGACAATATTATTGCTGATTTTATGCTTAACACTGGAAATGACTTCAACTGCTCGAATAATTTGACAGATGTGCTTGGCTCTGGAAACAGATATATTAAATTTTACTCCCAGCCATCAACAATATCAAATCTTTTGATTTCAGAATTATTCATGTGCAATGCAGACACTTCTGCTGTAAATAATGTTTCTGTTAGAGGCTCTGATATAATTCAGAATAATGGAATTTTCCTGCTTAGAACAGACGCAGGCAATTTTTCAAACATCTCTTCATATGAAAATTATTATGGTATTTATCTTTCATTAAGCTCAAACAATACATTCACAAATTTGATTAGCAATTCAAGCAGATTAGAGAGCATGCTGATAAACCAGAGCCAGAATAATTTATTTTCTCTTGCAAGCATAAATGCTTCTGGAAGAATTGCTGTTAATTTAGCTGGAGTTTACTCAAACAAGAATAATTTTACAAATCTGACAATTTTGAATACAAATTCCTCATGGTTTGACTTGAATATGTCAACAGCAAGCATAAATGACACTACAATAACTGACTCATATATTGGGAATTACAGCCTTATCGGACGCAGCGGTGTAGGAGGAACTCTTAGATTTATTGATACAGGGGAGGGGGAAATAAGATTTACAAATCCTGTAAACGGCTCTGGAACAAACTTGTCAAATGATGTCAGAATCACAAATAATTCTGTTTATGTAAATTCAACCCAATTTGGATTAAATAAATCTGCGAATATAACTTTATACAATATCCGAACTGATTTTATTAATCCTGCAATTTTGAGAGATGGGGCTTTATGTTCTGCTGGTATGTGCACTAATTTTACTTCACTTACAGCAGGAACAGTTCAGTTTAATGTTTCTAGTTGGAGCAATTACTCTATTGGAGAGAGCACAAATGTATATTCGTGCAGAATTCTTGACAGGGCAAACCTTTATTATAATCAGACTGCAAATATTATTCAGAATGAAGATGAAGACTGCATTGTTATAGCTGCTGAAAATGTGACTTATGATTGTGGTGGATATTATTTAGATTCTTATGAGAGCTATGTTGGAAATTTGATATATTCAAATTATTCAGGAATTACAATAAAAAATTGCAATCTAAATCTTAATTCTTCAAATACAAATGGAATTAATCTTTTAGGCTCTTTAAATTCATATCTTTATAATATAAGCATGTTTAAGCCAGGAACAATAGGAACTCCTTTGAAATTAGAGAATATAAGATATTCAAGATTTGAAGATATAACATTTAATTGTTCTGGCGGAGGATATTGCGATGGAGAAGGTGCAATCTACATAATTAGTGTTGAAGACAGCGATTATAATAATTTTACAAATATTAGAAGTTTTGGAGAGATATACTTGACAAATAGCACAAATAACAATCTCAATAATCTGTATATTTCAAGAATAGATGTTGGTTCAGCAGTGTATCTTGGAGAAGCTTCAAATAATAACATAATTGTTAATTCTACAATAATCTCAAGTAATCAAGGAGGAATTTTTATTTCAAGTTCAAATAACACTTATTTGTCAAATGTTACAATATCTTTTACAAGTTCATCTGGTGCTCTTGCCATAGATAATGGTTTTTATAATATATTTGATAATATAAATATAACATCTGGCTCTCCTGATTTATATATTTCTTCCTCGTCACATAATTTATTTAAAAATAGTTACATAGAAACAGCTGTTGAAACTATTGATTTGGTTGTTTATGATGGATTGAATAATACTTTCTTGAATACTACTTATAATTTAAACAAGGAACGTGTTTCTTCTGGTGAGCTTATTAGAAAATGGTATTACAAGGCAAAAGTTAATGATACAGCTGGAAATGGTGTATCAGGGGCAAATCTTACAGCATATAATATTACAGGAAGCTATAATTTTAATTTAACAACAAATGCTTCTGGATGGACTGATATTGGAGAAATTATTGATTATATAAATAATGGAACAAGAAGGTATTACTCGTTTTATATGATTTATGCTGAAAATTTGAGCTATGATTATACTGCAAATCATACTTTTAATGCATCTCTTGGAAACAATTATACTCAATTATTTACTGTTACTCACAAGCCTGTTGTCACAATTACAGCGCCTGCTGACGGCAACTGGACAACAAACAGGACACCAACATTTTTCTGGAGTTCGAGCGACTTGGACAATGATGATTTAAGCCTGTTTACATATGAAGTCAACTTAACATGTTTGTATTCTGGAGGAGGAAGATGCTCGCCAGGAGACCTGAATTCAGGAACAATAACAACACTAAACTGGACAACCACACCTTACCTGAAATATCTTGCTGACAATAATTATTATTACAACTGGAGTGTTCGGGCATTTGACGGCTTGGCATATTCAAACTGGACAGTTCCAAGAAGAATTAACATAACTTCAGATATTGCTATTAGTCTGCCTACTTCAACAGTTGAATTTGGATATATGAATAAAACAGAGAGCAAGAATACTACTACAGACTCGCCTGCTCCTCTTGTTTTAAGAAATGATGGAAACGCTGTTCTGAATATTTCTGTAAATTTCACAAATATATTCACATCTTCCTCAAACCCAAGCAATTATTATCAGTATAAGATTAGAAATAACAGCCTTGGATGCTATATTGATTCTGGAACACAGACATCATGGGCGCAGGCTCCTTCAATAAGTGCGTGGGCAATAAAACAATTAAATTTTACATCTGGTTATCAGCAAGGATGCAGCAATGTTTCTGTTGATTTGCTTGTTGAGATTCCTATAGATGAGCCTGCTGGGGACAAAAATTCGACAATAACATTTACATCATATTTAGGAGAAAGCGGGTTTGGTGATATTTAATATTAAAAATGAAACAAAATAAAAACAAGAAAATAAAATAATCAAAAAATACTAAATAAAAACAAACAAAATAAAATAACAAACAAGAAAATAAAAGAAAAAAGAAAATAAAAAATGAACAAACACATCAAGATAATTATAGTACAGGTAATTTTCTTATTTGTAGTTGTAGCGGTAATTTATCTTGTTTATCCAAGAACAAATATAAATGTGAGCGGGAATGCTGTGAATTTTGAATCAGGAAATGCAAAAACAATTATTATCTCGAAAAATCCTGATTTTTCAAATTCAAGATTTATTGATATTAACAAGAATACTTTAATCAGTCTTGAGCCTGGAACATATTATTGGAAGGCAAGCAACAATTTCATAGAGGGATGGAGCAAGAAATTTGAGATTAAGTCAGAGGTTGGCTTAAAGATAGAGGAAGATGAGACTGAATCTGAATTAGTGAATATAGGAAATGTCAGAGTTAATGTGACAAGAAACAAGGAAGGAGTTATGGTAGGACATATTATACTCGAGCCAGATGAAAAAGAAAAAATTGCAAATGAGAACAATGAAAATTATGAAGGGAGGCAAGATGACTGAAAATACAAAGAAAAACAAAATAAACAACAAAATTAGTGTAAAAGGAAGCATTAATTATAGATGTATTAATTTATTGTTTATATTTATTATTTTTATCTTATCTATTTTATTTATCGCATTTATCCCTCGAGCATCTGCTATAGGAATTATTCCGGGAAGAACTACAATTGATTTTGCTCCTGGCTTAGAAAAGGATGTTGGATTTTCTGTTATAAATAATGAACAAAAGGAAATGCAGGTTTCATTAAAAGTTCAAGGTGAATTAGCAGAGTATATAACTTTGAAAGAAACAAGTGTTAAATTTTTATCAAGTGAAGATGAAAAGAAGTTTAGTTACAAGATGAAACTTCCAGAGAAACTTGAGCCTGGATTGCATACAGCAGAGATTGTTGCATTAGAAATTCCAAAATCAGCAGAAGAAGGAACTTTTATAGGAGCGACTGTTGCTGTTGTCTCTCAACTATATGTTTATGTGCCTTGTCCAGGAAAATGCATTGAGGCAGACTTAAATGTTTTGGATGCAGATCAGAATATGACTGCGAGATTTATAGTTCCAGTCATAAACAGGGGAAAGACTAAGATTGATGAGGCAAAGGCAGAAATTGATATCTATTCTGGGGCAGATAAGATTGCGAGCATAGAAACTGACAAGCTTCCTATAGAGCCTGGAGCAAGAACAGAATTAACAAGCACATGGTTTGCTAATGTAACTCGGGGGAGTTATCTTGCAAAAGTTCGTGTTTATTATGATAAAGAAACAAAGACATTTGAGAAGGAATTCATGGTTGGAACAAGCATTTTAGATATTGAGAGAGTGTGGGTAAGTGATTTCAAGCTTGGAGGAATTGCAAAGTTCAGAATTCTTGTTGAAAACAAATGGAATCAAGAATTGAAACAGGTATTTGCAAATCTTTTAATTTATGATAAATTAAATGAGATAATGTCTGATTTAAAATCAGCAAGCGAGGATATTCCTTCATTAACAACTAAGGAATTGGTTGTGTATTGGGAGACTGCTGGGATTAATGTTGGAGAGTATAGAGGAAAGCTTATAATTAAATATGGAAAGAAATCAACAGATAGGGAGCTTATTTTGAGAGTTAGGGAGGATAGTTTAGATGTCTTTGGAACAGGTTATGCTGTATCATCTGAAGCCGGAGGATTGAGCATAAAAACAATTGCATGGATTGTGATAATTCTTCTTGTGCTGACAAATGTTGCTTGGTTTGTATTCTTCAAGAGGAAGAAAAGCCAAGAAAAAAACAAAGAAAAAAAATAAATTTTTTGAATTAATAAAATTATCTTGGTTAAGACACTGGATACTTAACGTCATCTGCCAAAATAATAATAATTTATTAAATAACTATTCAATTAATTAAAGAAATTAGCCCTGTTCAACATCTTCGGTAAAATAATCTAATCACCTTTATTATTGAGATTAACAAAAACAATTTGTGAGGATAATGCTCTATGAGTTTAATAAAAGTGACGATAACTATACAATGCCCTTGGTTAATTCTATTAAGCTAATAATCTTAGTTTATTATGTATTTTTTGGTTATAAATCTATAAAAACTAATTAGATTATATTAATTAATAATCTATATGAATATTATTTTTATCATATTTTAAACATCAGAATTCCACTTGTCTTTGACGAGTGGTTTAACCACTCGTGGAATTCTGAATGTGCTCAAGAACCACTAATATTTGGGTGGCATCTTCATGCCACCAGTCTTTGACTGGTGGTTCTTGACAAATTCTTGGTTTATATTAATTTTTAGAAAGTTTAATCAAGAATAAGTAATAAAAATTGAAAGAAAGATTTATAAATACAATCTACATTTAAAATATAAGAAAAATGGTGCAAGAAAAAATTGTAATAATTCTTATTATAATAGCAATAATTCTTTCAGCAGTCTCAGTTATTCTTACA
>VGKQ01000019.1 GCA_016866995.1 Candidatus Pacearchaeota archaeon | reverse complement strand
ATGATTTATTTAATCCACATTCTTGCGGGAGCAGTGATAGCAAAATACTTTCCAAGTATTTTGCCTGTAATTTTTCTCTCCCTAATTTTTCATTTTGTCTTGGACATAATTCCGCATAAAGATAATATTATGAAAGAAAAATTGACAAAAAGCAATTATTATATAAAAATTCCAAGAAATCTTATTATCTTTGAGTTAGTTGGAATTATCATAACCTTGTTAATTTTAATCTGGATTATATGGAAATTTCCAAGCAATCTCACAATGCTGGCAATATTCTTTTCCTTGCTTCCAGACATGATTAAAATTCTTTATCTCACAAAACTCAAGCACAATAAGTATTTGAAAAAATATATAATATTCCATTCAGTCATACAAACAGAAACAACCTGGCTCATAGGAACTTTAACTCAATTAATTGTTGCAGTAATTCTCATTAAATTATTGTTCTAGCAATATCAAGAATATACAAGAAGATAATAAAAATAAATTAAAACCAATAATATATTCAAAATTAAGCCAAGTATTGCTGTAATTATTGCAGCATTATTTCTCTTCTTCAGAAATTCAATTAAACAAAAAACAAAACCAAAAATGCCAAGACACAATCCTAAACTCATTAATCTACTAGAAATTGTAGTACTTCTGACAAACAAAAGAAAACCAGCTAAAAAAGAAAAAATAAAACCAATAATTGCAAAAACAGGAGGTTCAGAAGTTTTAAATTTACTTTTCATATTTTATATAATTAATAATTTTTATATAAATCTTCTGATTTATGAGATGCTTCTTTCCAGTCCAAGCTATAATCAAGAAATAAAGAAGCATCTCCGCAGCGAAATCAAACCGGAAAACGCTTACTCTTTTCTAGCTGATGAAGCAGGAGATATAAAAATTATAGTATCTCCTCTTAAAAAAGTTAAACCAATGCTCCTCTTGACTTCACCCCCAACAACCTCTTTTGTGTTGTCAAGGACAATATTGATGTGTATGTCAAATGCAAGCAGTGTTCCCACAAGTTGCTTGTCATTCTTCAGCTGCACCAAGATTTCCTTGCCCCTGCTGTTGTTCAGCAAGTCAAGCGGGCGTTCTATTCCATTAGCCATAAATTGCTAAAAAGAAAAGGGTTTTTAAGCTTTACTGTAAAAAAGAGATTTTCAACTAAGCCTGTAAAAAACACAAACAAAAAACCTTTTATATGCTTCTTGCCTGAAATAAATATGGCAGAGGTGATATCTCCAGTATATATTCTAATAGCATTTATAGCAATTTCTATAATCGCAGCCATAATTCTTACAATTATTGAGCTTAAACTGAAAAAAAAAGTTGATTCCTATAAGAATAAAACAGAGAACATCTATGTTTCTGAACTGAGAAAAATCGCTTCTTCAAATAAAGAAAATGAAAAAAAGCTGGATATGATAAATGACCTCGCCAAGAAATTTTTTTCAGAGTTTTTTAATACAAGCCCTTTCTTGACTTATTCAGAAATGGTGGAAGAATTCAAAAAAAGAAAAGAGCAAAAACCAAGGGAATTCTGCGAATTAATGCTTTTTGTCTATTATTCTGGAGAAAAAATAACAAATGAAAAAATTAATGAAATAATCCGCAAATTGAAGGAAATAATTGAAAAAAATCTTAACTATGAAATAAATAATCTTGATTTTTACAAAAGAATGACTCCAGAACTGGAAAATTTCTTCATTTATAAAAAGCAGTCAGAAGTAGTTCTCAAAAATATAATGCTTGACAATTCATCCTTAGTAAAAGAAGAAAATATTGACAATATAAAAATAATAATAAATCAAAATCCAAAAATAATTAAAGAGCTTGAAAAATCATCTATGTTTCTTAAAAAAGCGCACAAAATATTTATCAGTATATTCAGAAGAATATATCCCAGGCTTCCTCAATCACAGCAGAACAGGCTTAGAGAGATTGTAACAAGGTGGAAAGAGGAGCAGAAATCAATTGTTACAAAAAATCCTTTTTTATATCAGCTTCTTGAGCTTAAGTTAATGGACAAATATTTTAAAAAAATATCAGAATATTATCATGGAAGGGTTTTTAATATATTCTAAATTAAAATAAAATCCCATAGCTTAGCCCAAGGTATTAAGTAAAAACAAACAAGCTAAAAAATTAAATTAAAAATAAATCACAAAATTATACTGAAAATGCAAATATATTTAGTAAGGAAAAATAAAATAACAAATAGTTAAAGATAAAATTATTTAAAAATAATAAAAACATCTAAAAATTATAATGAAAAATAAAATTGCAGTAATTATAAACGTAATAATCTTGATTATAATAGCAATTATGATAATTTTATTAGTTTCAAAATTTTATTCAACCCAACCAATAGCAGGTGAAAAATGCGAGGAGACAAACATAAAGCTTGATTACAATGCCTGCTTTGATTATTTTACAAACTCAACTCTCCTGTCAATAACAAGAGGAATTGATAACTATAAAATAACAGGAATAAATATATCATTTATAGAAAATAAAAAGTTTACAATTCTTGATATTCCTGAAAAAAATGAGACAAAAAGATATAAATTTGAATTTGATAAAAATCCGAAAAAAATACTGGCTTATTATTACTCATCTGAAAATATCTGCATTGACGAAAAAATAGTTGTTATAGATTACTGCTCAAGCGCAGAATCTGTCTTTGCCAATTTTTCAATAACAAAAGAATCTCCTGGAATTATTCCCAGTGAGATGGTTCCTTCCCCTACAAAATCAGACATTCTTCCCCCAAGCCTTACATCAGGAAGATGGAAAACAACATGCAAATCTGAGTGGATGTGTGGCGAATGGGAGGCGTGCCAGAAAGGAATTCAGAAAAGAGGGTGCAAAGACAAGAAATCATGCCTGATTCCTACAGATATTCCAGATTTTACAAGAAACTGCGAGGAGGAATGCAAAGAAGACTGGAGATGCGAGTGGAGCGAGTGCATAAATGGCTATACAACACCAAAATGCAAGGATATGAATGGCTGCGGAACATATTATTTCAAACCCGGACAGCTGGGATGCATAATAAAATCAGAAAAAGAATGCATACCAGAAATTGTCTGTGATGATTGGAGCGAGTGCAAAGTAAATTATAATCTCAACGAATTAGTTAAAGGAATAGAAAATGTCAAAGGAATTCATTCAAGAAAATGCATGGATGTAAAAAGATGTATTTACACTATAACTGAAACCGGAGAATGCTCTTTAAATACAGACATCTATGCCAAAAAAATTGAATGGTGCGGAAAAAGTTATCTTGGAATATTTGACAAGCTTAATAATGAACTTCTCGCAAAAGTTGACTATACAAAAAATCAGTTTAATATAAACTTGAGGCAGAACAAGGAATACTGCGAGCACTGCTATAATTATATCAAAGATGAAGATGAGGAAAAAGTTGATTGTGGAGGAAGTTGTAAGCCTTGTTGAAATAAAATCAAAATTATTTAAATTATAATAATCACATTAATCCATTAAATTTGTCATTTAACATTAATAAGTTAAGATTAGGCTAATTTTTGACATATTCTAATAATATAAACAGAAGCAAGATAATTTATGGTGGATAATATCATATAAATTAAAAATGCTTTTAATTTCAAGGCAGAGTTCTGAATCGAAAATTAAACAGCCACCAGTCAATGCATATCAAAATTAAAGCAGCAATAAATAAATATAATGAAATATCAATTTTAATTTCTCTTTCCTGCTTTTTGAGAATGTCATCAAAAGAATTTTCCAATTCAGATTTAGCCTGCACCTTAAAAAATTTGCCGTCAGTATTAAAAGCAAGGCTCTTCATTATATCCTCGTCTGATTTTGAAATAGTATTCCATTCTGTTAATCCTCCCTCGGTTGTTCCAGCAAGAATTGTATTTATAATAATATTGTTTCTGTTTGCATATCTTATAATCTGCCCTGTATCTCCCACATTCAACTGCCCGTCGCTTATCAGGACAATTGTTTTCATCTTCCTCTTCTCAAGTAATTTATTTGCTGCAACAACAGCATTAAAAATATTTGTTCCCTGCACTTCTCCAAAATCAATAGAATCTATTGCTCCCTTAACTCGTATTTTAGAATTATCCATGTTCCCATAAACAGAAGCATCTCCTGAAAAGCCTATAACTCCAACCTCAACCCCAAAAGGAAGCAAGTCAGCAAAATTCTTTGCAGCAGATTTTGCTGCCTCGAGCCTGTTTGGCTCAATGTCTGCTGCTTTCATGCTCCCTGAATTGTCAATTGCAATAACAAAAGAATACGAGCTTGTATTCGCTTGTATATGTATAACTGCTCCTGAAATTCCGACGACAATCAAAAAAATAATTGCTATGTTAAAATAAAGCGAGATGAAATTTTTTGAGAATATGTCTGTTCCTGAAACTCTTTCAACCGCCTCAAAATTTGGGAACAATATCGCTTTCTTCTTGTTGTAAAAAGAACTTAAAAAATAAATCAATATTATAAGAGGAATTAAAAGAAGAAATAAAAGAAATCCGGGATATAAAAAAGAAATGTTCATTTTCCCCCTCCTGCAAATGTTCCTGCCCTCGCTCTCAAAAATGAAACAAGAGGAATTATAAATTCCTTGCCTGTGCTAAGTTCAAGCAAGTCAATCCCTTTTTCTCTGAATATTCTTGTGATTGCTTCTTTCTGTTTTTTAACATTCTTCTTGTAATTTTCAGCAATAAGAGACGGATTTACAACCATCTGCTTTCCGGAATGCGGGTCTTCAATTAAAATCTGCTGGCTTGTTTTTGGAAGCTCCTCATCCAATGAATCTCTAACCATTATGGCAATAGTTTCAAATCTTTTTGACAGCAGATTTAAATCAAATTTAAATTCCTTCTTTACATGAATAAAATCAGAAATTAATATCACAACTGAAAATTTTGAAGATATTGATTTTAATAAATACTTAATTGCATTATTAATATCAAAATTCCCGCCATAATTCTCTCCATCGCACAAAAATCTCATTATAAGATTAAACTGCTTCTTCCCTTTTCTTGGACTGATTTTTTTCACAAGATTTTCCTGAAACATTATTAATCCGGGATTGTCATTTGAATCAAGCGTTAAATTGCTCAGAACAGCAACAATTTCAGCAGCATACTCTGCCTTTAATTTTTCTTTTGAGCCAAAAAACATGCTTTTGCTTGCATCAACAACAAAATAAATATCCATGTCTCTTTCTTCAACATACTTTCTTGCCAGCATCTCGCCTGCTCTCAGGCTTGCTTTCCAGTCAATTGAAGACGCATCTTCATCCTTTTCAAAATGGCGGTATTCTTCAAATTCCAATCCTTTTGCCCTAAAAAGGCTCTTGTAAAGTATTCTCCTAAGCTGAAATTCCTTGATAACCTTTTCAAACTGTGAGATTTTAGTTGCAAAATCAACCTTTAGCGTTTTCATTTTTAATATTTGTATAATTAATTGTTAAGTTTTAATTTTTGAATTAGCTTTAATTCACTTGAAGTTATAATTAACGGATTTTATATTGCGTAATATTTTTCTATGCTTTTGATTTAGTAAAGTAATATTTTTTCTTTTAATTATGGAACTTTAACTTTGCTCAAGACATGCTCTATAATTTTGTCAGTAGAAATTTTTTCTGCCTCTGCTTCATAATTTAGTATTATTCTGTGCCTTAATACAGGATAAGTTATGGCTTTGACATCTGCCGGCACAACATAATTCCTTCCTTTCATTAATGCCTCTGCCTTGCTTGCTATAAACATTGATATCGAGGCTCTCGGGCTTGCTCCGTATGAAATATATTTTGCATAATCAAAGTTCTTGCTTCTTGTCTCTTCAACTATCTTGACAATATAATCTTTTATCTCATTAGAGCTGTATACTTCCTTTACTCTTTTTTGAAGCTGAAGTATTTTCTGCGGTGTAAGAATATTATTAAGCTTAAAATCTTCAAAATTATTTATAGTGACATTCTGGGTGAGAATTTTTATTTCTTCGTCTTTTTTTGGATAGTTCATAAGAAGCTTGAACAAAAATCTGTCAACCTGGGCTTCTGG
Organism: Candidatus Pacearchaeota archaeon; assembly: GCA_016866995.1. Lineage (GTDB taxonomy): Archaea > Nanobdellota > Nanobdellia > Pacearchaeales > GW2011-AR1 > VGKQ01. Next base: position 9,924 of record VGKQ01000019.1, on the reverse strand, counting down.
CAGCGAGTAAACTCCTGAAACTTCAATTGGATTCTCATTTGCCATTACAAAAAACGGCTCAGGAAGCTTGTATGTTTTTCTTGATATTGTAACACCTTTTTCCTGCATTGCCTCTAATAATGCTGATTGTGTTTTTGGCGGGCTTCTGTTTATCTCGTCAGCAATTATGAAATTTGCAAATATCGGCCCTTTGATAATTTCAAATCTTTTTTCAGGAGTGTAGCTCAAAATTCCAGTGATATCAGTAGGCAGCAAGTCAACAGTAAACTGTATTCTTTTCATCTTGCATCCCATAACAGAAGCCATTGCCTTGATAAGAAGCGTCTTTGCTATTCCCGGCACTCCTTCAACAAGCACATGCCCGCCGCAAAAAACAGCGTTTAAAATTCCATCAATAACTTCTTTCTGCCCAACAATTATTTTTCCAATTTCTTTTTCAATTTTTTCTATCAAAATCGGGACATCTTTGTTGCTCATTTTCACCTTTTTTTTATCTTTTTTATTTAGCAAATTATATAATTATACAATTATATAATTATACATCAACTGTCTTGGTTGATGTTTGCTGCTGATAAGCACGACATTTGGAAATGTCAGGAATACTTCTTATTCCTGAGCACTGTCAAAATCTTACGATTTTGAAGCCTTTTTAAAGGTTTATTTACATCAACTGTTTTGGTTGATGTTTGCTGCTGTAAGCAGCAGTCTGGAAACCTCTTCTAGAGGTTTATACATAACCATCCCACCTATCTTTATTAAACTTTACTTTTTTATAAATATAAATTATAATCCATAAAACAAAAACCAAGATTATTCCCAATCCTGCATAAATTAATGTTGAAGATACAAATGTTGTTTTTCCTCCCATAACAGGATTTTTTGAAATTGCCTCTTCACACGCAGTTACAGCCTCCTGCGCTTTTTCCTTGGATTCTGGATACTTGCTCTGCTCAAAAAGTTTCTTTGCTTCCTTAAGAAGTTCTGTCAGTTCAATGCATTCTGGATTTTCTGAAATCATTTTCTGAGTGAATACAAGCATCTGGTCTGCTTCTGTTTCATTTGTTTTTCTCAAGTCAATGAAAAAATCACCCCAGTCGCTGAATTTTGGGGCAGTCACATTTGCAAAAATAGTTGCCTTGTATTTTCCAGCTTTCTGCGTATCAGTCAAAATTCTCAAAGTGACATTTGCTGACTGTCCAAATCCAAGCTCATTCAATTGTGAGTTTGCAAAAATCAGCTTCAAATCATCGCTTAAAATATTATTAAAACTCACTATTCCTGACAGGCTTATTCCCTTGAGATTAACCTGCCCGGTATTCTGGATAACAATAGGAATTTCAATATAATTCTTGTCAGATATAATAACATCGCCGGGAGAAATTATTTTTATTGAATAATGCTCTAATTTCACAGTGGTTCCTCCCCCTCCCCCGCCTGGAGATGGCGTTGGAACTGTCTGAGGATTTGTAAATGTAACAAGAAAAGTATTGCTTGATATATTGCTCATAGTTGCATTGCTCAAATTCAAGTCATAAGCAGTTATTCTGAAAATTTCAGAAGCAGCGCTTGATGCAGATAAAGTCAGGATATTGCCAGAGAAACTTGAGGATATAATGCTTGGTGTTGAGTTGCTTGTTGCATTAAAATTAATTGTCTGATTATAAGCCGCATCACTATAATCTATATCTGAAAAATAAGTTCCTAGTAATATTGTAATAGTGCTTGAATAAGTTGCTTCCTTGTCTCCTATATATCCTGAAAAATTAACAGGATAATTAGTGTGATTTATTGTCAAGTTCCATGAAACAGAAGAATTCAGCTCAGGATATAAAGGATTGAGAACAAGCAAAGTTAAATTAGTTATTCCATAAGTTTCATCAGTGTAATTTGGATAAAACCTCCATGTCAAGTTTGTATTGTTTCCGTAATAGCTCAGATTATATCTCAATTCCCTTGAATTATTTCTGTCAATATAAAAATAATATGTCAAATTATCCATAACACTATGGTTGGCTTTAAATGTCAGGTTTGAATTATTTGCTTCAAAAAGCCTGAATTGGTATGTGCTTGGAGGAATGATAATTTGAGGATTATTGTAAATAAAAAGCCAGAAATTTCCAGAGCTGTTCTTTCCCATAGAATCTGAAACACTTATGTTTATTCTGTATTTTCCTGCATGAGAGTCATTCAGCGAGATGTTTATTATTCCAGATGTGGCATTAAAAGTTGTGGCATTAGCAAAGCTCGTTCCGGATAAAAAGCTGTATAAAAAAGTGAAATTAGTATTTCCTGCAGTTGAATTGCCGTCTTCTATATCAGATGCATTGATTTGCAGATAAAAACTGCTGTTAATCTTTGAGGTGTAATTTGTAAAATTCATTAAAGAGGGCGCGTGATTTATCGCGCTTATTGTCAGATTAAAGCTTATTTTGTAGCTAAAGTTTCCAGTATCTGTTGCATTTAGTGTTATGTTATAGCTGCCTGCATCTGCTTTTCTTGGCGTGAAACTGGCAAGATAATATGACTTATTTGAAGTTAAAGTCCTGTTAAACAGGGAAAAATTAAATAAATTAGTGTTGCTTCCCTGAAAAGTAATGTTAATTGAAAAATTTTCATAATAAAATCCTGTCTGCGGTATTTTCAAGTCCTCGTCTTGTATATATAACTGAATGGATTTCGCTGTGTCTTCATTTGCTGTCTGGTCTGTAATGCCCTCAATATAGGGTGCGTCATCAACATTATAAACAGTAAAATTAAATCCCTTAAGGCTGTTAAGTTTTCCATCGCTTGCATTTATTGTAACATTATGGTATCCTACATCCAAATCTGCCGGAGTAAAATTTACTATTCCAGTGCTTGAATTCAGTGAAAATGCAGGAAAACTTGTATTATTTATGAATGAAAAATTAATATTATCTCCTTCGCTGTCAGAAACATTTTGAGAGAGATTTAAATATGTATAATTATTTTCATAAACTGCGATATTTGTCTGTGGATTAAGCCATTGTGGTGCATTGTCTCCTAAAACCTGAATTTGAAAATATCTTTCTGCAATATTTGCTCCTGTATCTGAAGCAGTAATTCTCGCTGTGTAGTTCTGCCCGGCGGCTGCCTGATTATAATTTATTTCTATTCTGACAGTTGCATAATTTGAAGCAGAATAAGCAGAAGACACAGAAACCCAGCTTGTATCTGAAACAAACGAAATTGTTTCATTTTTCACATTTTTGTCAGGAACAAGCAAATCATTATCTGTTGCATTTACATACAATGTTATGTTTTCATAAATTGTAATATTGCTGATTGAATTAAGGCTCACAGAATCTTCTGCATTATCTATAAAAAACCAGAAAACACTCGAGTTTATTGCTCCTGGTGTGTCTGTAACACTTATATTCACGCTCCAATTCCCGACTTCTGAATCAGTTGGAGTAAAATTAACAAGCACAGATGCATTATATCTTGTTGTAATATTTACAGGAACGCTCACTGAGTTTGAATTTGTCAGATTAAACTTGAACCAAGAATAATTCGCAGAAAAACCCAAGTTTAATGTTTCATCGCTGTCAGAAGCATTGATGAAGCATGTAAAATTTGAATTTTCAGATATGCTAAAATTGTTGCATAAATAAGTGAAGAAAGGAGGCAGGTTTGAATTAGTCACTGAAAAATTCACGACAACGCTTGTTGTTGCGTTTGGAACTCCAGAATCAATTACAGTAAAATTAATTGTATAATTTCCAACATCATTTCTCGACGGAATAAAGCTTATGTTTATTGCAGTCCCGTTTGTTGACCATTGCGAGCTGTTAAATAATACACAGAGTGTGCTGTTCCTTGTGGACCACTGCGCAACACTGCATCCTATAAACGTTATGTTGAAAAAATACGGAAGATTTCCTTCCTCATCTACTATAGGAATGATATACTCAAATCTGTCAAGCACAGGAAGCGTCTTATTTTCCACTTCAATCTCAGGAGCGTCATTTACAGCAGTAACATTAAAATAAACTCCTTTCATTATTGGCTCTACATCCAAGCCATTATTTCCAGTATCAGCTGCTTTAATTGTAAGGTAAAAATTATCAGTCTGGTTGTCATATGTTGCATTCGAGTAAATTAATCCGGTGCTTGAGTTTATTAAAACCCAGTAATAAAAATTAGCAGAGGTTTCTGAGTATCTTGCTGAAGTTATGTTTTCTATTGAATAAGTTAAATTGTCATTAACATCGTTTTCTGTAACATACTCGCTGAAATTGCTTGAAGAATATGTTCCGTTGCTCTCGTTCTGGTAAAATTGTATTGTGGAAAGCAAATCAACATACGGCGGGGTGTTTCTTATATAAAAATAATCCTCCAAGCTTATATTTCCAGAACTAGACGTGCAGTTTGCCTGAAAGCTTAAGTTTCCCTTATAAATAAAGCTTCTGTTATATTCCCACAAAAAAGATGTTGAGTTGTAAGTGAAATTATTCCAGTTTCCATAAACTCCTGTCTCATTAAATCGCAGGGTGCAGTTTGCATGAGTTGAGTTTAATGCTCCTGTTGAATTTGTAAAATTAGAGTAAAAATAAAAATTCCAGTGGCTCGCTGTTTTTGAGTAAATGCTTCCTGATGTCAAGTTTAGCTTGTTGAATGTTCCTGAAGTGTAAATAATAATATTTGCATTCCCGTTTGTGCCGGAGTTTATTGCCATTGCCAGTGCAAACAGCAGTATTGATGCAATTATCAAAACAATAACAGCAATAAAATCAATTTTTCCTCTTTTCATTCTTGTCCTCCTCAATAATTATAATTTTTTTGTCAGAATCAAATTTTATCTTTATCTTCTGCCCGAGTTTCAAATTTAAAGTGTCAATAATAGCTTTTGGAATTTTTATTCTGTATCCAACCTGTACGCTGTTGTCCTTAAAAACTATTTCGCCCATTTTATTATTCTTCCTCTTTTCTAAAGTACTTATTTAGTATCAATAAGTACTTTTTAAAGTATTTAAATCTATGTTAATAGAAAAATCAGCGCCAGAACGAGCTTATCTCTCTCTTATATTTTATAATTCTTGAAATCCTTATTATTATAATTACAAGCAAAATTAATAATATTAATCCTATTAAAATATACATAAGCATAAATGGCTTTTGAACAAGCGGCTTCTCAACAGGGCACTTGACAGGACACGGCCCCCCGCAGTCTGTTCCATCTTCATTCTGGTTTTTAATTTTATCAGAGCAAGTAGGACACGGCTTGCAGCTTCCCCCGCAGTCAGCAAGAATTTCGCAAGCCCCGTCATGGCAGTTTGTTATCCCATCATTGCAGTTTGGCTCTTCTGTATAATAACACACTCGAATTTCCTCGCTTCTGTTTCCAGTAATATTGCAGTAATTTAAGTCATAGCACTTTCTTATTTGAAATCCGCAGAACCTTTCATCATACATATTTAATGAGCATGATGCCTCAATAAACTCAAAATCTTCTTTTGATATACTAATTGAGCTTCTTTTTGTGTTCTGGCATGTCTGCCAGTTCTCGCACCCTGGCTTTGGCTTGCATGGCGCCTTTCCTCCCCCTTCCCCGCCAACAAAAGGAGTGGGCTGCTGCGGGCATGAAACAAGATTAATGCTTAAATTCCACTGGATAAAAGTTGATAAATTTCCGTCTGTTGCAACAGCCCTTATAGTATGATTTCCAGAAACACCGCATCCAAAACTCCAGTTAAACCATGCAGAATTGCTTCCTGAAACATAATTTTTTAACACATCATCAACATACCAGTACAAATCTGGAATTGTCAAATCAGGGTCATAATAAGTTGCATTAAAATTCAAGTAATCAGTTGAATTTATATTCAAGCCCAAATTTAATGGATAATAAGACAGAATTTGAGGAGCTCTGTTTGCATCTGTTATTGTCAGGCTGAAATTAATGCATGAAGATAAATTTCTTTCATCCTGCCCGCATTCTGTTAAATTTGGATAGCTTGCACCCAAATCAGATGCGCAAATTATTATATTATAAATCCCCAAATCGCCAGAAGTAGGGGAAAACAGCATTGTTGCATTTCTGCTGATATTAAATATCTGCCTTCCTGAGATTGAAATATTAAATGTGAGATTTCCAGAATTCTGATTTCCATCTTCTGTATCTTGCACAGAAAGCTGTTTGTAAAATAAGTTGTTTTCTCCTGAAACCCATATAGTCTGAACTCCAATATTTTCTACTACAGGAATATTGTTGATTGCAAGAACAGAAATATTAAACATTCTGTTGTCAGCATACTGCCCGTCATCAACAGAAACATTCTCATAATAAACTCCAATATCTTTTTTCTGCAAGACTCCAGAAAATATTTCAAAATTGCTGAATGTCAGGTTAATTGAATTCTGATTTGATACAAAAAATGGGTTGTATGATGACAATGAAGGAGAAACTGAATTCTCATCCACATCTGTAACATTAAAAACATACAAAAAATATTTTCCCTCGCATATATGAGTCCCTTCTCCTATCTGCATGACAGGGGCAGAATTCGGCACATTCACATAAAAAATAACACTATTATTTCCTTGAAAATTGTAAGTATCATTTGCATACACAGTTAGTTTGTTGCTCCATCTTACAACATCAATTGTGATATTAGGAATAAATAAAATTCTGTCATAAACTATTTTGTTATGCCTCAAATCTTCAAGAGTATACTGCCAGTCACTTATTTGCCTGTTTGATGAAACATTTAAAGATAACAAATAAGAATCTCCTATATTAAAATTATAAGTGGTGTTGACTGGACTATGAATATTAACCTCAAACCCGCCCGAAATAGTGATAAATATTTTTCCAACACTTGTAACAGAAGCAAAAATAAAGTTTTTTATAATAATAAAAGGAGTAACAATAGAGGCAGGGTGATTATATATTATAAGCCAGACAATATTAAAAATTAAGATAAAAATGCATATAAACAACCATCTTTTCTTAAGCATAGGATAATAAAAAAGAACACTCTTAAATATCTTTCTATAATTCTGATATTCAAAAATTAAAAAATGCTTTCTTTTTTGTAATAATTGTAACATTTCCGTCGTAAAATCCTGGCTTAGTCTCAGCTGTTGCATAAGCAACAAAAACAATGGTTTTTTCCTCGCCCTTTTTCAGGAAAAAATTATTATCTGAAACTTTAAGAAAAATTGATATGCTTCCTTGTGAAGAAATTTCAATTTTTACAGGATAATTAAAATCATTTTTAATTGTTGTTTTAATTGACGAACTTCCTCCTGGCGCAATCTTCCCAAATGTAAGTGCAGTACTATTAACATCAAAACCATACCTGTCAGATATAATTATTTTTGCATAAACTACCTCTTTGTCCAGAATGAGCGAATAAGTTCTTAAATAACTGATTATATTAAATGCCGAAAGAATAAATATTAATACTATCAAAATAATTAAAATTTTATTTATTCTTTTCTTGCCAAGTCTATTTTCTTTTCTTTTTTCCAGCATTTTTCCTCAAGAAAAAATAAATTAAAGCTGCAATGAATAGCACGACTGCTGCACTAATCAGAACTATAAGCACAAAATTTAGCCCTTTCTTTTCTTTAACTTCTATATCTGCTATTACTCTTGTTGTCTTGTCCTCATAAAAAATGCTTATATCAGCTTTATAAATTCCAGCTTTAATTTTTTCTGCATTAAAATACCCTGAAAGATTTGTCTTCTGCCATGGACTCAAAGAAACAGAAGGAGTTTTAAAAGTGTCAAGAAGAGCATTGTTCTTGTCAGTAATATTTACCTCTGCAAAAATATTACTTACTTTATCATTCCAAAAACTTTCAATTTGAATATCAAACTTATTTAACTTTCCTGCTTCAAATTCTGAAGTCCAGTTAGTTATATTAACAAACAAGCCGCCAATTTTGAAAGTTTTCTCTATTTTTGTCTCATTTGCCCCATAATTCAATGTAGCAACCGCCTTGTAAAAGCCCGAGTTATAATTTGAAGTATTTAGTATTTTTTTAAAAAGTTTTTTTGTTTGTGTTGCAATGTCGCTTAATCCTAAATTCAGTGTTTCAATTTTGCTCTTGTTTGCGCCATAAATATCTACATAGACGCTTGCTGTAATGTTTTGTTCCCCTAAGTTAGCAACATCTACCTGAAAATTAATTGGCTCGCCAAGATTAATATCATTTACAGAAAAAGAGGATATTTCAGCATATTTTCCAGGATAAGGAACAAAAACTTCCACTAAAACCTCTACAGCCAAAGCAGTTCCTATTCCGCTAATTTCTTCATCACCAATTTCTTTAGCTCCTATTATAAGCCTGTTTTTTCCAACTTTGCTGATTTTGTCAGGAAGTCTGACAGTAATACTAAAAGTTCCAGGACCAGTCATATTTGTTTTATCAAATTCAACATATTCTTTAAGGTCTCCTGTTGCATATAATCCTATTTTCTGCTCTGGTGCAGGCCCTCTGACAAAAAAATTAACTGAAAAATTTATATTTGGTTGAAAATTAACATATGTTGATGCTGGCCCAACACCTAATGAAGCAGCAACACTATAACATTCAAGCAAAGACAAAAGCAAAATACAAGCTATAAATCCTCTTTTAGCATTCATATTCTTAAGACAAATTTTTTGTTTTTATATCTTTCTATTACAGGATATATACACTTAATATGATTTAAATTTATGTGAAAATATTGTTGTAATCTCAATTAATAAAACATATACCATATCCTCAAAAAATAACTGTTAATAACTTTTTATATTGGATTAATAAAAGAATTGCTGATATAATTTTTGAGAGATTAATAAAGTGATTATAAGTATACAATATCAAGTATACAATTAAACTTAACATTAATAAAAAATCAGATGTTTTTTGTGCTATATAAATTATTATTAAATTTTGAAATATTATAGAAAATAAATTAATATCAAAATATTATTTTGGCGCCAAAAATTTTCTTCTTACAAACATATTTCAGAGAATGCAGGAAAAAATAAAAAACTAACCGCTAGGATTTCCAGCAGTGGCAGTTATCACATCTGACCATGAACTTGTAGAATAATCATAAGGAATTTGAAGCAGAATATCTATATAAATCTCATTTGCTGCCTGAAGAAAACCAAGATGATTACAAAACTTTCCTCCGGTTGTTTTGTTTACATTGACAAATTTATACATTGTCTCACTGGTTGCACTGCAGGTTGTATTTGCCCCATTAGCTTCTTTGCTTGATATATTCCACATATATGCTTGTAAAGTTGAAGTTCCGCCAAACATATCTGACGCATCTTTAACTGTGCTAAGAGTAAGAGAAGCATTGCTTGTGCCTATATTTTCAAGTATAAGTGCTTTTGTTGTAGTAAGTCCTGTCGACCAGTTTCCTCCAACAACAGTAGGCGTTCCTTCCCCATAAGTAGTAAGAGTTGCATTAGTTGAACCAGTATTTATTGAGCCAATACTCCAATTTATCATCCATCTTGAGAAATTTATATCTCTGGCAGATATTATTGAAAGATTAACTGATCCAACATTAACTGCATATCCTGTTGTTGCTTTGTTAAGCTCAAATATCTTATTCAAAGTCACACCAAGATTGACAAATGCTATTGCAACTGCAATTACTGCCACTACCACCATTATATTATTGATATTCATTTTGAAATATTTGATATATTTCCCGGCCCAGCAAGAGGATTTGGTATTATGTATATCCCAACTGCTGCTTGAGATGATGTTGGCTCAGATGATATCTGAATCTGAGGAATATTTTTCATATTCATCTGAGCTATTGTAAGAATAACTGAGACTGCTGAAAGAATTATTGCTATTATAATAAGAATTATTACAATTTTTTCTTGCACCATTTTTCTTATATTTTAAATGTAGATTGTATTTATAAATCTTTCTTTCAATTTT
>VGKQ01000018.1 GCA_016866995.1 Candidatus Pacearchaeota archaeon | reverse complement strand
ACACAGGGGAGGAAGCCAGGATGCTCCTCTTGTTCTTAATTCGAGAATAAATGCAGGAGAAGTTGACGACCAGATTCTTGATTTTGAGCTTGAAAAATATCCGCTTGAGTTATATGAACTTGCTGAGAAAGGAGAGCATTCGTCAAGAGTAAAGATAGAAAATGTGAAGAAGAGACTGAAAGAGGAAAAGAATCCTTTGATTGACATCAAGTTTACTCATGATACAAATAATTTTAATGATGGGGTGAGAAATTCGTCATACAAATCAATTCCGACGATGAAAGAAAAAGTTGAAAAGCAGATGGAGCTTGTTTCAAAAATCAGGGCGACTGATAGTGCGGATGTCGCCAGGCTTGTGATTGAGAGGCATTTTATAAGGGATATTCGAGGAAATTTGAGAAAATTTTCCCAGCAAGAGTTTAGATGTACTAGTTGCAATGAAAAATACAGAAGGCCTCCTCTTTCTGGAATTTGCAAGTGCGGAGGAAAAATAATTTTTACAATTTCAGAGGGAAGCATTGTCAAGTATTTGGAGCCTGCGCTTCTTCTTGCCAGAAATTTTGATGTTCCTCCTTATATCCTGCAGAATATTGAGCTGACTAAAAGATATATTGAAAGCATATTTGGCAGAGAGAAAGAGAAGCAAGAAGCTTTGGGAAAGTGGATTTAATTAATTAGTCTAATTTTAACTTAAGCATTGTATAATTATTGTCACTTTTATTAAATTCATAAAGCAATATCCTGACAAATTGTTTTTGTTAATCTCAAAATATAAAGGTGATTAGACTATTTTGCATTGTGCTGAGCAAGAGTAATTTCTTTAATTAATTGAAATCTTAACTTAAAAATATAAATTAAAACAAATATTATTATATAATTAATTTATTTTTAATTAGGATTGTTGCTATATTTTTAGGACTTCTGTTATTTTAACTTATTAGTTTGTATGAAAGTTCTTTTTTGAGGCAGATACTTGAATTGAAATTTTAATATATCATAAATATATTTTTAAATTCTGAATAATTAATAATATTATGAAACTGGGAGCTGAGCTTATTGGATATGTTTTTGTTTCTGCCTGCATTTCAGGTACAATGGCATTATTTTCATATCCGTGCCTGTATGAAGCATTTAAGGGAAGAGAAATTGAATCTGAAAAAAAATCAGGAATTGCTTTGAGAGTTGCTTCGGGAGCGGTTGGAGTATCATTAAATTTTGTTGGAGCAGGACTTGATTATATTCTTATTGCAAGCAGTTTAAATTAATATATACTTATTAATTTTATATTCTTTATTATGGTAAAACTTAAATAGCTAGAAATTAATCAAGAAACTAAAAATCATAAATAATTTATCTTGCTGAATAATATAAAAAATGGGTGATTTAATTCCAGCCAGTCCAGAAAAAAGGACATTATATGCGGGATTTGACGATTCAAATCATATTGGAAAAGTGAAGGCAGAGATTGTTGTAGGTGTTTTTTCTTTTTTTTCTGATGATGGCATTGTTATGTCACATCCAAACAGAAGAAAATTCATAGAAACTGAGAGATGGCTTGAAGAGGGCAGAGCATACAGATGTACAATCTTGACAGGAAGCCAGCTGACAGACTCAAGAGGAAAATATAATTCTACAAATTTGCCATTTGCAGCACCTTATCTTGTCAGAAGATATCTTGCATCTCTTGTTTCTAAAGAAAGGCAGGAAGTAACAGGAATAAGATTGTATTTTGACGGGAGAATAACCGACGAGCATGTTGCGCATTTAAGATTCAGCTTCAAGGATTTTCAGGATTTTGATGTAAAGGGGTTTGTAAAAAAATCAAGAACAGGAAAAAACAGAAAATCATCAAAGAGGCCTGTATGTCCTGAGGTTGTTTACAGAGCAGACGTAATTGCAAATAGTTTGTTTAAAAAACTGCAGCTTGGCAGTAAAGTCAGTCTTGATGGTTTAATAGAAGACCCTTTATTTGTCAGGATTTAATTATATTCTTCAGAATAATTTAATTTAAAAACCCTGAAAATTTTTAAATTTATGAGCGGCATATTTGGTGTTGTTTCTAAGGTAAATTGCGCTCGCGATGTGTTTTATGGGACAGATTATCATTCTCATTTGGGAACAGAGTTTGGAGGCATGGCTATATTGCCAAGAAGAGAAAATACTCCAAAGATTGAAACTCATGGGATTTCAAGAAAACCATTCAGGCCGCAATTTGAAGATTTTGTTGCAAAGACAAGAGGAAGAGCGGGGATTGGAGCAATAAGCGATTATGAAAGACAGCCAGTTATTTATGATTCTCATATTGGAAATTATGCTCTTGTTCATGTTGGGAAAGTAGCTAATTTAAGGCAACTTGTAACAGAGGCACATAAAAAAGGAACAGGTTTTAGTCAAACTACCGGATGTTTGGTTAATCCTACTGAAGTGGTTGCATATTTACTAAATCAGGGACATAATTTAGTTGAAGGGATAGAACATGCCCAACAAAGTATTATTAGCTCGAGTTCTATGATGATATTAAAAAGGGAAAATGGAAGGGGGGTTGTTTATGTTGCAAGAGATTTGCATGGAAGAACACCTCTTGTTATAGGAAAGAGCAAAGGGGCAATGGCAGCAACTCTTGAATCATGTGCTTTTTCAAATTTGGGTTTTGAAACTGTCCAGGAATTAAAACCAGGAGAAATAGGAAGACTAACTGCAGGAAGATATGAGCAATTAAAACCAGGAGATGATAAAAATATGCAGATTTGTGCTTTTTTATGGATTTATTTTGGCTATCCTGCTTCTAGTTATGAGGGAGTTAATGTTGAAGAGATGAGATACAGGTGTGGGGCAGCTCATGCAAGATTGGACATGGAAGCTGGATTGAAAATAGATTCTGTTGCTGGAATTCCTGATTCTGGAACAGGGCATGCTCTTGGATATTCTAATTTTATGAAAATTCCGCATGAAAGACCGTTTGTCAAATATACGCCAACATGGCCAAGAAGCTTTATGCCTCAAAGTCAGAGAGATAGAGACTTGGTTGCTAAGATGAAACTTATTCCTATTCGAGAGTTAATTGAGGGAAGGAGATTATTATTTTGCGAGGATTCTATTGTTCGGGGGACACAACTGAAAGATACTATTCAGAGACTGTATGACTGCGGGGCAAGAGAAGTTCATATGAGGCCTGCATGCCCGCCATTAACATTTGGCTGTAAATTTCTTAATTTTTCACGTTCAAAGAGCCAGGATGTGCTGGCTGGAAGAAAAGCAATACGAAAAATTGAGGGAGATGATTATGATATTGCTCCTTATTTAGATGAAAGCTCAGAGCAATTTGCAAAAATGGTGGAAGTTATAAGACAGAGACTTGGGTTAACAAGTTTGAGATACCAGAAACTTGATGATTTAGTTTCTGCGATTGGACTGCCTCGAGAAAAATTATGCCTTGGATGCTGGAGGCCTTAATTTTACTTAAGTTGGCAAATAAAATAATATAAAGAGAAAAATTATCTATCTTCCTAGAAAGGAAGATAAAATAATATAAGAAAATAAATTCTACAAATCACACGAACCCAAACCAAAGGTTTGGGCGCAAATCATCAGATTTGCGGTGTGATTTGTCTATAAAATTGGAAGATAAAATAAAATTGAAGGAAGCATTAAAGCTCCCATTAAATTAGTTCTTCGCGCTCCTGAATAAATTGCTGTCAAGCCGAGAAAAGTTGAGACAAGAAAAAGAAGAAATCCAAGAAAACCTGAGAACAAAAAAACAATGAATGAAAGAAAAATCAAAACTATAATTGAAACTATTTTATAATTTATTTTTGAGATGTTTCTGGAGAAAAATTTACCAATAAAAATTGCTGTAAAAAAAGAGAAAATCGAGGAAATTGTTATTACTATGAGAATTATCATTAAATCTTGCGGGGAGATTTTTATCAGCTCTGAGACTGCCGCGGCTGCTCCTGTTCTTGATTTTCCAATAGAATATAAAGTTACAAAACTTAAACCAAGAACAATTATATTAACTGCCCCAAGCAACATTAAAAATTTTTTCTGGCTTTTTTCGCTTATTATATCTGAGCCTATCACTGCTGCCTGACTCGAGCCAAGAGCCGGAAGAAACGAGCAGAGAGGGGAGGAAACAAGAGAAGCAAAAAAAACCTCTGAAATTTCTTTTGCTTTTGGCTTTAATTCTTTCAAGCTTGGAATTATCTGATTTGGAATCTTGTTTTCTTTTGTTATGCTTGTTATTAAACTTGAGCTTCCGAATAATCCTGAAAGAAGAGGGAGAAGAGTGTCTTTTATATTTAGGTTTAAACTTGCCATGCCAAGAAAACCAGCAAGAAAAAAAATTATTAGAGAGACAAGCCTGTTTTCGCTTTTTATTATCATATAAATTGAAGCTAGAAGAAGAATAAGAAACATTACAAATTTTAAGTAAGAAAAAATTTGCGGGAGAATGAGAATAAAAAGAGGAGCAAGAATAATAACTGCTGAAATTCCTATAAGACATCCAAAAAGAGAAGAAACAAGAGCTTCATATCCTTTTCTGTTTATCAGCATTTGATGTCCGGGCAATACAGACAGGCTTGTATCTTCATCAGGAGCTCCGAGAAATATCGAGGGAATAAATGCTATAAATGTATGAGTCAGAGACATTGAGACGATAAATATTACTGGAATTAAAGATGAGAAAAGAAAAAAACTTGAAAAAGAGAGAATAATTGCTGAGACAAGATTTATGTGAAATCCCGGAAGCAAGCCTGTAAGGGTGCCGATTAGGATACCCACAATAAGTGCCAGGAAGAGTTCTATTATCATGCGGATTCCCATACAAAATAATTATTTTGCTACCTTAAACTACTTTTTAGGATCTCCTTTTATTTTTTTTCTAAATATTGTTAACTGGGGTTTAAACCCTAATTTCAAATGAAATTTTTCTGAATTTTTATTAACTGTAAAAACATCTAATCTCATCTGCTTTACTCCTCTTTTTTTAGATTCCTCTTCAAGTAATTTATAAAGTTTAGCCCCAATTCCTTTATTTCTTTCTTTTTTTACCACGTAACTCCAACTTACCCAGCAAAATGTTTCCCTTTCATTACCGAAATTTATCCCATAAGGCACTTTTTTTGTGAAAGTCCACCAAATAAAACCTATTGGGAAATTTTCTTTGAATATTACAATTATCTCTTTTTTCTTGATGGCAGAAATAATCTTTTGGGAAAGCAAGTTTAGTGGTTTAATTTGTTCTTTTTCTAATTTACCTATCTCGGATATTCCAGAAATAATAAAATTAAGATTATTCCTTGTTGCATATCTTGAATATGTCTGTTTATACATTTAACCCTCTTGTTTTTACCATCTTATATTATGTTTTTTATAATTTAATAATCTATCTTCCTCCTGTTTAATCCTTTGCACCCTTCAACCATTTTTTAGTATTTTTAATATCTTTTTTGTGCAAATGCTTTACGGATTTTATACGGATAGTTATGATTTTTTAATTTTCTTCTTGATTTGAATATGCAAAAGCCTGTAATTGAGCCTATTAAAATTCCGAGAAATAATGCCAGAATTAATTCGAGTAGCATAAATTAACAAATATTGCAAGTATAATTAACTTATGAAAAAGAGGAGTATTATTTTAGGAATTATTATTGTATTTATTGGAATTATGTTTTTTCTTTCTGGATTAATAAAGAAAAAATGATTTAATTTTTTTATTTAATTAAAAAGATATTTAAACTCAGAAAAGATATATTATAAAGGAGGTGTAGAATGATATTTTTGCAAACACTTGATGCTGGAACAGCCGGAATTGCAGGAACACTTTTAGCAGCAATGGCTGCATTTTTGCTTGTATTTGTCTTGGTTGGAGTTGGACTTTATGTTTACATGTCGCTCGCATTCATGGCTATTGGAAAAAAAGCAAGATTAAGCATTCCTGGCTTGGCATGGATTCCAGGAATTGGGCCATTGATAATTACGTTTCAGGCAGCTAAGATGCACTGGTGGCCGTGGCTTTTGTTGATAGGAATTGTTATTCCATATATTGGATTCATAGCTTTGATTGTTTTTGCTGTATTTTCTGTAATATGGCAGTGGAAGACATTTGAAGCAGTAGGAAAACCGGGATGGTGGGCAATACTTTGCTTAATTCCTGTTGTTAATCTTATTTTATATGGGATTGCTGCATGGAGCAAGTAATTTTTTTCTTTTTCTTATTTTTTTATTTTAATTGGAAATATGCATAATTATTTAAATTAAAATTTTATATATTATTTATGAAAAAATCACCCAAGATTATGTTAATTTTATTAATTGTTTTGATAATTTTTATTCTAATTTATTTACTTTATCGCGCTTTTTTCGTTGATGTTGATGGTGGCATTGATGTTGATGGTGGCATTGATGTTGAGGGTGGCATTGATGTTGAGGGTGGCATTGATGTTGAGGGTGGCATTATCCCGTTTGCATATTCTAAATGGTATCCTCAGAACAATTCTGTAATTCAGATGCATCCCCCTATAGATGAAGCTAATGTAAGAGATTTTGCAGAAAGAGCTTTGAATGATTCTTATTATAATATTAGTTCAGTTGAAAAGGAAAATGAAATTTGGACTGTTAGTTTTGGATGCAATGAAGAGACAAAATTTCCTTGTGGCGGGCAAGTTATTATTAATCAAAAAAATAGAACTTATGAAATCAAAGTTATCGCCTGATTTCAATTTTATCAGCATTTACCTGCAGATTGTTCTGATATTTTTCAACTTTTCCTTGCGCTGTGACTGTTGAATTTGCCTGAAATTTGCAGTTGCAAGTCAGTGTTATGTTGCTATCCAGCTTGAGAATTGAAAAATCTTCATAATTTTTTATTGAAATTATTTTTCCTGAAACCTGGACATATTTATTTTCTTTTAGTTCAGAATAGCCTGAAATTTTTTCGGGCTGAATGCTTGCTGATATTATAAGAAGCAGAAAAATTCCAAGAATAGAAATCATCAAACAGATTATAAATTTGTTCATATACTATTAAGAACAGCAATCTTTATTAACCCTCTTTCTCTAAATTTTCAATGCAGCCAGGACTTGAAGATATTGCAAATTTTCTTGCAGATAGCAATAATTTTGATAGAACCATGGATATTATTAAAGGAGTAGTGATTGGTATCTTATCTGTTGCAATGACTGTTTATCTTTCTATTCAGGCTTACAATAGGAAAGAGCCTTATGGTGCTTTAAGGAGATAAGATTTATTAAGTATATTCTTCTTTTTAGAACAGGTTTATTGAAAATGGATATTGAAAAAAGATTTGAATTGATAAAAAGGAATACTGAGGAAATAATCACAGAAGAAGAATTGAAAGAAGTTCTTGAGAAGAAGAAACCTGGTGTTTATTGCGGATACGAGCCGTCTGGGCCAATGCATCTTGGGCATTTTGTTACAATCACAAAGCTGATGGATTTTGAAAAAGCAGGATTTAAAGTCAAAGTTTTGCTTGCAGATATTCATGCTTTTTTAAACAGAAAAGGAAGCGAGAAAGAGATTGAGAAGGAAGTTGAAAACTGGAGAAAAACTGTCAAGGCAATCGGGTTAAATGCTGAGATTGTGCTTGGCTCAAGCTTTCAATTTAACAAAGATTATCAATTAGATGTCATGAGGCTGGCGCAGGCATCAACAATCAACAGAGGATTAAGAAGTATGCAGGAAATTGCAAGAGACGTTGAGCATGCAACAATTTCCCAGCTGCTTTATCCAATAATGCAGGCTGCTGACATCAAGCATCTTGGATGCGATGTTGCAGAAGGAGGAATGGAGCAGAGAAAAGTGCATATGATTGCCAAGGATATGAAGGAGATATTAAAGCATGATTTTGTTGCTGTTCATACCCCCCTGATTACAAGCTTTAAGGGGCCCGGAGAAAAAATGTCAAAGTCAATTCCTGGCTCGGGATTGTCTGTAACAGATTCGCAGGAAGAGATAAGAAAAACAATTAAAAATGCCTACTGCCCTGAAAAAATCATTCAAAATAATCCAATACTGCAAGTTTCAAAATTGATTATTTTTCCGCATCTGAAGAAGATGAAAATTGGAAGAGATAGAAAATTCGGGGGGGATATTGAGCTTGAAAGCTATGAAAAACTTGAGAAAGCATATTTGCTTGGATTGCATCCTCTGGACTTGAAAAATTCTGTTGCAGAACATCTTGAAAAAATTATATCTCCAATAAGAAAAAACTGGAAATAGAACATGAATAAGAAAGAGATTATTCTCCTCATTTCAGTGTCAGTATTTGTTTTTATTATAGTTTATTCTCCTCATTTTAATTATCATTTTCCTTTTCATATTGATGAGTGGCATTCAATAGCCGAAGCAATAAAACTTGGAAAGGGGGAATATGCATTTATCGGGCATATTGAAAAAGGCACAACAATAAAAGTCACAATGGGATATGAGGTTGGCTTTCACGCGCTTTTATATCTTCTCTCTTTATTTATTAATCTTGTAAATTTCTATCAGTTTTTTCCTGCTTTATGGGCTGCTGTTTCTGCATTAACTTTATTTTTTGTATTGTATAAAAAAACAGGAAATTTCAAGATTGCTGTATTTTCAATGATATTTTTTGCCTCTCTTAAGTCCAATGTTAATCTTGGAGGGGTGTGGTTTTTTACGCCTTTAACTTTTTCTATTCCATTTATATTTCTTTATGTTTATTTTTTCACAGAAGGAATTGAAAAGCAGAACAAGAAATTTATTCTTGCAAGCCTGCTGATAATGTGCTTTTTGATATTTGTCCATGTTGTTTCTGTGCTTTTTGCTGTTCCTTTTCTTTTTATTTATGCTTTAATTCATTATAAATACTTGATAAAAGAGTGGAAATTCTTCTCTTTTTTCCTGATTCTTCCTGTGCTTGGAATATTATTTTACAGCTATATGAATAATTTTTCTATTTTTCATTCTCTTGGCACAATAATGGATGATTTAGTATTCAAAAAGGGGTGGGGGGTTCTTGAGCTGAAAAATTCTCCGCTTGAGGTTTACAGCTATGTTGGATATATTCTTGCTTTTTTTGGAGCATTTTTTATTGTTGTTTACAAATCCGGGAAAAAATATCTGCCTTATTTATTATGGCCTGCAACTTTAATTATTTCTATAATTATATTCAGAATTTTTGGGGTTTCTTATTTATCTCCGTATCAGAGAAATATTTATTATTTTGCAATAAGCCTGCCTTTTTTAAGCTCGTTTGGATTGAATTATATTTTAAATTACATAAAGTTGGGAAAAAATTCTGCTGAGATTATTTTGAAGATTATAATTCTTGCAGCCGTATTCTTGCTTGCTTTTTGGAATTATTATTATATTCCGAAGAATATTGAATTGTACAGGGCAATTGACAATAATGATTACAGCGCATTAAAATTTCTTGCGAATATGCCTCGAGGAAAAGTTATGGCTCCGTTGTTTCTTTCTGAAGCAATTTATCCTGTTTCTGGCAATGAACCTGCTGCTACGTTGTTTTTTTATGGCAATAGAACCATTTCAAAAAATTTTTTTGATGCAAATAACTGCTCTGCAAGAAACAAAATTTTAACTGAGAATAATATTTCTTATTTTGTTTCAAAAGCCAGGGTGAACTGCGGGTGGAAATTAATATATTCAAGCAAAGATTATATTTACAAAGTCAAGTAAATATAATTTATTTTTAATTAGTGATAATGCAATAATTGTTCCGGCATCAATAATCTTTCCAGCATAAATAAGCCAATATTTTTTATTTTATATATTTTATGATAATAATTAAGTCTTAAATTCAACTATGTCTTTGTCTCTGAGAATATGAGATAATCCTACTTCTTGGTTTGGAAATTTGCTTGATGGGCCGGTAACTCTGGCTTCTTTTATTTTTACTCTTGAATGAAATATTTTTTCTGCTACATCCTTAATTGTTGAGTTTTGAGGCATTATTACTGGAATTGAATCTGCCTGCTTATGTGGCTCTTTTGTGTAAATGCGTATTTTGTTAAATCCGAGAAAGATTTTTTCTTTTAATTCCTGAATATTTTCAAGTGTTTTCGAGGAAAAAAGAATGAAATTAAGCTTTTTGCTCCTGAGAGTTGCCTCTGTTTTTCTTCTTTCATTTTCAGAGAGCAAATCAATTTTATTAAAAATTATAATTTTATTTCCTGATGCCTTCACCAAAAAAGGCATGATTTTATCCAGATCAGAAATTTTCTCAATCAGTATCAAGAGGATATCTGATATATTTGCAATTCCTGAATCAAAATATTCACTTTCTATGGCGGGCATGTCTATAATCTGAATTTTAACTCCAGAATAATCCATTGTTCCCAGCATTTCTTTTTTTGTTGTGAATTTTATTTCAGAAATTTCCGGCTTTGCATTTGTCAAACTTGAGAGAATACTTGATTTTCCTGAATTTGTTAATCCAATCAAGCAAGCTTGCAACTCTGATTTTTTTATTCCTGGCTTGCCTGATGATTTTTGCTTTTTTTTCTCTAATTTTTCTCTTAACTTTTTATATCTTGTTCTGATATTGGCCCGCATTGCCTCGCCTGCTTTGTGCTGAGGCATTGTTTTAAGCATCTCCTCAAGAGCCTCAAGTTTTTCATCATCTGTTTTGCTTGCAAGATATTTCTTTTCCGCATTCATATACTCCGGCGAGACATTGGATGGCATGCTTTTTTAAGATTAAGAAAATTTAAATAGTTAACTCTTCTTTGACAATTATGAAAATTAATGAGTATATTCAGGTTTTGATTGTTGTAATTGTGCTTGCTTTTTCAGCTTCTCTTATTAAGTTAAGCATAGAAAGTTTTCTGCTTTCTGCATTATTTATTGTGATTATATTTGCCGTGAATATTGCTGCCAAGAAGCTTGTTGCTTATTATATGCAGGCGAGTATTGAGACAAGCATATGGCAGTTTCAGAGATATGGGATAAAAGAGAAACAGCATTTGAAATATCCTGTTCCGGCTGGAATAATACTTCCATTTTTACTTTCTATAGTAAGTTTTGGCAGTTTTGTCTGGATGGCTGGGACACAGTCTGACATAACAGCGAGAAAGTCACGGGTTATTAAGAAGCATGATTTTTATTCGTATTCTGAGATGACTGAATGGCATATTGGAGTAATTCCGGCTGCTGGAATTGTTGCCTGTTTGGCTCTTGCGTTTATTGCTTATCTTGCTGGATTTGGAGAGCTTGGCAAGCTGGCTGTTCTTTTTTCTGTATTTAATATGCTTCCTTTAGGAGAATTAGACGGGACAAAAATTTTCTTTGGCTCTTTGGTTATGTGGTTTGTTATTGCAGCCATAAGCATAATTGCATTAGGATATACTATTCTGCCTTTTTGAATTAGCTTAAATTTATTTATTTTTTATTAATTAATGCTTTTATAGCATCATATTTTTGATAAGGAATTTATTAGTTAAATTTAATAAATCATACATATAACTTAAAACATGGAAATAAATACTGGCAAATAAAATTTGCAAAATAACATGAATGAAAATATAGGCAAGAAAAAAATGTCTTGCTAAATAAAAGATAAGATGGAAGAGATACAAAATATAAAACCAAGAAAATACCAAGAGGAAATATTTGAAACATGCAGGGAGAAAAACTGCCTTGTTGTCCTGCCCACTGGAATTGGGAAAACTCTTGTTGCATTAATGCTTGCCACAGACAGAATGAAAAAATTTCCTGAATCAAAAATTATGTTTCTTGCTCCAACAAAGCCTCTTGCACAGCAGCATCTGGATTATTTCAAGAAGCATCTTCCAGAACTTTATGCAACTCTTGAGTTGTTTACAGGCAAAACAGAAGCTGAAAAAAGAAAAAAATTATGGCAGAATGCAGACATTATATTTTCGACACCGCAATGCATCTCAAATGATGTCAAAAACAGCATGTATGATTTAAAAGATGTCTCACTGCTTATTGAGGATGAGTGCCACAGATGCATGAAAAATTATTCTTATACTTATGTTGCTTCTGAGTACAAGAAACAGGCAAGAAATCCAAGAATTTTAGGATTAACAGCAAGTCCTGGCTCTGACAAGGCAAGAATTAAGAAAATTGTTGATAATCTCAACATAGAGGCTGTTGAAATTCGAACAAGAGAGTCAGAGGATGTTAAAGAGTATCTTCAAGAATTAAAATTTGAAGTAGTAAAAGTTGATTTTCCGCCTGAGTTTGATGAAATCCGCGTTCTATTAAAAAAAATATTTGACAAGAAAACAGAGGAATTAAGAAGCAGAAAACTTTTGTTCATGCCTCCAACAAAAAAATATCTTCTTGAGACACAGCACAAAATTATGCACTCAATTTCAATGGGAAACAAGCATTTTAATCTGCTGCTTGGGGCATCGGCGTGCGCACAGGCGATTAAATTGCAGCATGCTCTTGAGCTTCTTGAGACGCAGACGCTTTCTTCATTTTTGAGTTATATACAAGATTTATTTTCTCAGGCTGAAAAAAAAGAAAGCAAGGCAGTGCAAAATCTTGTCAAACAAGCAGAATTCAATCAGGCTTATATCAAGTCCCGAGAGATTGAGGCAAGGAAAATTGAGCATCCAAAGCTTGCCAGATTAAAAGAGATAGTTGAGGAGGAATTAAAACAAAATCCGAGAATAAGAGCAATAATTTTCGCCCAATACAGAGACACTCTTCTTACAATAAACAAAGCACTTAATTCTATAAAAAATATTAATGCAAGAATTTTTGTGGGACAGGCAAAAAAAGAAAATGAAAAAGGAGAAACAACAGGATTGTCACAGAGAGAACAGCAGGAGATTATTCATGATTTTTCTCTGGGCAAGATAAATATACTCTGCGCAAGCCAGATTGGAGAAGAAGGACTGGATATTCCTGAAGTTAATACTGTAATTTTCTACGAGCCTGTTCCTTCTGAAATCAGAAAAATACAGAGGGCAGGAAGGACAGCAAGACTGATGAAAGGCAAGCTGATTATGCTAGTGACAAAAAAAACAAGAGACGAGAGCTATTACTGGGCTGCTTTTCAGAAAGAAAAGAAAATGAAGCAGGCAATTGAGGACATTCAGAAAGAGTTTGATGAGAAAGAGAAAATTAAACAAGAAAATAATAAGCAAAAAAAATTATTTGAATAGATTTAAAAATAAATTCTTCTTTTAATAAAGAAGCAAAACAAGTCTAAAGAAGATATGAAAATAATAAAAAAATTTGAGGATTTTGAACTGCATCATAAAGTTCTGGCTTTTTTGATTATACTTTTAGCAACAATATTAATTACAAGGGGAATTATTTATTATATAGTTGATCCTAACCTCAAGATAGGAAGCTTTGAACTTCATCATTTTGATTATGGATTAATAATTCTTGTTGTTGTTTCTCTGCTGATGTTATTTGGGAAAAAAAATGAGTTAATTTATATTCCATTGACAGCAATTTCTCTTGGATTAATTATAGATGAGTTGTGGTTTATAAGAAAGCAGATAGGAGGAAATAATCCTGCAATCTATAATCCAAGTTTTATTTATGTGCTTTTAGTTGCAATATTTATAGTTTTAGTTGCGTTTTTAATCAATTATTTTTCAAAGAGAAAATGATGCTTGACATATTTTCTGGAAAAAAAGAAGAGAAATCTGAAGAAAAGCCGATTGTTGTAGCAGATATACACGAGAAAAATTCTCTTGTTATATCAGAGCTTTTTTCACTTGGAATTCAAGTCAAGTTTGAAAAGCTTGATGTTGCTGATTTTTTGATTAACTCGGTTGCTGTTGAGAGAAAAACAATCTCAGATTTTCTTTCTTCAATGATTAGCAAGAGGCTTTCTCAGCAGCTTGAGAACTTGGGGCAGTATGAAAAAAGATTTTTGATTATTGAAGGAATTGACGAGCAAAATTTATACACAGAAAAAGAGAAAGGAATTAATTCAAATGCTGTTCGGGGATTTTTGCTTGATATTATATTAAAATATCAAATTCCAATAATTTTCTCGAAAAATTATGAAGATACAGCAAGATTTCTTGATATTCTTGCAAGAAAGCCAGATAAAACTTCATCAAGCTTGAGAATGAAAAGAAAAACTTTAAACAAGAAAGAGCAGATGCAGTTTATTCTTGAGGGATTTCCAGGGATAGGGGCAGAGACAGCAAAAAAATTACTTTCCAGATTTAAGACAATAAAAAACATAATTAACTCGGAAGAGCTTGAAAAAGAAATCGGAAAGAAAGCTGGTGCTTTCAAGCTGGTTGATGAGGAGTACTAAGTCTTGCTTCAAGAGTTTCCTTGTATTCTTTGATTATTCTCTGGCAAGCTAAATCTCTTACAGATTTATCTGCTAAATTAATATTATCTCTTCTTGCAATATAGGTTGTTAGTTCGAGGGGGCCTGCTTTGCCATTACTTTTATTTAAAACGCCGTTTAAATGAAATAAATGATTTTTATCTGGCTTTTCTCCAGCATAAACTAAGCTCCAATAAATTGGCTTATAGAATTTATCTGCCTGCTGAGGAGATAAACCAAATCTTTTACCTAATCTTTCACAAATATGTTTAAATAATGCTTCTGGAGTAACTTGCTCTCCTGAAAGAAAAGAAAAAGTCTCTCCTACTGCAAAATCCACTGCTTCTAATAATCTTGGGATTGTAGCTGTATTCATTAAAATAAGATACATAATTTTGAATTTATAAATAATGTTGTTCTTGAAAGCATATTTTGGAAAGCGAAAGTATATAAATATGGAAAATATTAATTATAGGTGTTCTGTTTTTAATTATGTTTTTAATTAGCTGATTCTAAATCAAATTGAATTCTTCAATTGTCTCATAAACCGGCTTTTCACTTGTAAGAGTTGATTTTTTCAGAAAAAAACTTGAAACTGGAAATTTAAGATTTTTTATTTTTATATTTTTTAGTTTGGAGATAAATTTGTCTTTGTCATTTATTTTTTTTACTCGAGCTATTGTCAGATGAGACATAAACCTTTTTTCCTTTGGAAATAAATTTTCTAGCTTATTATCTATTATTTTCTGCAGCTCATCACAACCATTAATTTTCAACCAGATAATTTTTACAAAATTTGGATTAAAAACTCCAAGCTCTGAAATTTCTGCCTGAAATTTTTTCAGCTTGATTTCTCTTAATCTTGCTTTTATTTTTTCAACTTCCTGCTCACTAATTTCGCCGAGAAACTTGAGTGTGAGATGAAGATTTTCAGGCTCTGTTTTTCTGCCTGAAAATTCAGGTATTTTCTTCTGAATTTGAATTATTTCTTTTCTAATTTCTTCAGGAAGCTCGAGAGAAATAAATGTTCTCATGCTAAACTATAATTATCTCAATTAATAAATCTACTTATAATTAAATAAATTACAATAATCAGCATTGCATATTAGTAATTATCAAAAAATATTATCTTCAACATTTTTATCAAATTAATATCATTTATTAGTTATATAACATTAATAAGGGTTTATTTGTGGATTTATTCAATGAAATCTCTTTTTTAATCTCCTGATTTCATGATGGATAAATAATTTTCCTGTTCCTTTTTGATTTTTCATTACATCTTTTTTTATTAATGGAAGAATAAAAACTCCTATTAATCCAATTATGGTTACTGCAATGAAAACAAGGTTAAATGAAAAATATGTCACTGCCAGGCCTCCAAGAGCTCCTGCAATTCCAGGACCTATGCCAACTGCAACTGCATCAATCCCCCATTCTGTGCTTTCTTTTCCTTTATCCATATACTTTGCAAAAATTCCTGTCCATCCTGCTGTTGACATTGCCAATCCTGCTCCTAAAACTGCCTGCAATAAGTAGATATGCCACGGAGATTTTGAAAGAATATAACCTACTGGAATTAATGCTGAGACAAGAAGCCCGAGAAACATAAAGTAATAGGCTTTTTTCTGGCTCTTGTCAGCTATCATTCCAAATGGGACTCTTAACAGACTTCTTGCAACAAGATTTATTGCAGCAGCCATGCCAACAACAAAAGCTGTCAGTTTGAGAGTATCAACAAGAAAAAGCGCGAATATTGGCGAGATAAGCCCCCAGCCAGTATAAAAAATCAAATCAGAGTAAATCAAATATTTTACAATTTTGTTTAACTGAATCATTTTCTCTTTTATTTTATTAAGAAAATAGAATATAAAAATCTTTACACTAAATTTAAATATTTAATAATATTTAATAAATTATGGAAACAACTCAACAAAGGCAGAAGACAGTTGCAGAACAGGCAAGAGAAGCATTAAAAAAAGCACCGGCTAGCTTGGGAGTTTATGCACCTGGTTATACAAATCCTGTTGTAATCAATCCACCCTGGCCTAAAGAGTTATCCTTAGAATCAGAAGTTGAATAAATTTAATAATTAGTTTTATGAAAAGATATTTAAAACTAATTATTCTTATGTTGTTATGGCAATTGAAGCAGTAAATTTTTCTGACATGAAAGATGTTGTTATTTCAAATTCTCAAGATGCTATGAAACTGGCTATTTCTGAAGCTTTTAAACAATTAGCTCCTTTTCTTGAGATTATCGGCGGATTAATTGGTTTGTATATTATTTTGAAAATAATACAGGCTGTTTCTGACTTTATGTTCAAGAGAAGAGTAAAGAGGATGGATAAAAACTTGGGGGAGATTTTAGAGATATTAAAAAACAGGAAAAGTAAGAAGAAAGGTATTTAAAGCAGGAAAATAT
>VGKQ01000017.1 GCA_016866995.1 Candidatus Pacearchaeota archaeon | reverse complement strand
CCGATAGTATGGATAGACCATCATGAAATTGAGTTTCCTGACTTATCTGATTTTCCTGTTGTTTATTATTATAACTCAATGAAGTCTGAAAATCCGAGTTCAGAGCCTGTAACTTACTGGGCTTATAAACTTGCAAGAGAAGAAGACTTGTGGCTTGCAATTGCAGGTTGTATTGGAGACGGCTACTTGCCTGAGTTTTCCAAGGAAGCTGAGAAGAAATATCCTGGATTATGGAAGCCTGTGAAATCAGCTTTTCAGGGATTGTATAATACTGAACTTGGGAAGATATCAAGAATATTAAATTATTCATTGAAGGACAGAACCAGCAATGTCATTAAGATGATTAAGTTTATGTTTAAATCAAAACCAGACGATGTTTTAAGCGGATTTTTGCTTGAGAGGTTTAAACAGATTGATGAGAAAGCAGAAAAATTAATTGAGAAGGCAATTCAGCAGGCAACTCAGGAAAAACTTTTATATTTTCAGTATGGAGGAGACTTGAGTATTTCTTCTGACATTGCAAACGAGCTTTTTTACAAATTTCCAGAGAAGACAATAGCTGTTGCATATATTAAGGGAACAAAGGCAAATATTTCAATTAGAGGAAAGGAAAATATTAAGGAAGCAACATTAAAATCAATAGAGGGAATTGAAAATGCAAGAGGAGGGGGGCATAAGCAGGCTGTCGGAGCTCAGATGAATGTTGAAGATTTGCCAAAATTTATTGAGAATTTCAGGAAATTGATTAACTAATCGTGGAAAACAATTTTCAATTCCAAATTAAAATATTAAATATAGTGAATTGGAAATTGTTTTTTGGGCGTTCAACTTGTTTTAAAGTTGGGAGATGTAAGTGTTTAAGTGATGGGACTTCTTTGATTATTGAGAAGTAGTGTTACTCTTTTGCAGATTTCCAAAGAATATTAAAATAATTTCTATAGAGTTGCGCAACTTTTTTACTTTTTATAAGAATCATATAAAGTTCTTTTTCTGGTAAAAAAATAACTGTTTTATCTCCATAAACCCACATTCCACTAGGGCTTTGATATTCTTCAGGGATAAATTTATATTTAGTTAAAGTTTCTTTTGATAACAAGGACTTTTTTATTTTGTAATCTGCAATAATCTTTCTTTTAATACCTAATTTAGCTCTCTGTTTTTGGAAATGAGGATAGAAAAATTCAAGCTCTTTTGCTACAGAACCAGTGAATCCTAAGATAAAAACATCTTTTTTTTCTTTTAGAATATCATTTAGCAATGTTTTTAATCCCTCTTTGCTTTTATACACTTCTATGTCAATATCCACTTCTTTTTTCTTGATCATAAAAAGTTCGGGCAAGATATTTCTGAACTCCTTTTCTTTTTCTTCTAATTTTTCTAAAAGCTTTTCTGGGGATATTGCTCTAAAATATTTTTTTCCTGATTTAATTGCGTAAGAAACAATACCTTTTTCCAAAAGTTTATTTAGTCTATCATAGATATGGGTCCTGTTAATTCTAGTTTCTATGACTATTTTACTGACTAAGGACTGACCTAATTTAAGTAGGGCTAAGTATATCTTTGCTTCATTTTCTGATAGTCCAATTTCTTGGAGTATCTTTTCTTTTTCCATATAGGCGTATAACTCTTTCTCTTTTTAAATCTTTTGTCTCATATGAGACAACAAATATTTTTATCTTGTTATCAACAAAAATCATTGCTTAAAATTAAGATGAAAGGTTCAAAAAAAATTTTGCAAAGCTTGAAAGAGAAAGGGATAAAATACATATTCGGAATAATGGGTCGAGAAGCTCAGGCAATACTTGGAAATGAAGTTAAGGGTATAAAATTCATTCTTACAAGACACGAGTTCACTGCAGGAATTATGGCTGAAGTTTATGCTAGACTAACCCAGCATCCTCAAGTTTGCTGGTCAACTTTTGGTCCGGGAGTAACAAATTTAATCACAGCCATAGCTTCTGCTTATCTTGATAGATCACCACTAATTGCTATTTCTGCCCAAGTAGAAAGAAATCAAATTGATCCAAAGAATACACATCAATGTTTAGAACAAACAAAGATGCTTCAACCAATAACAAAGGATTCTTATGAGGTAAAAAAAACTAATGAAATTGAAAATACAATTAACTCTATGTTTGATTTAGCAAATAACGAACTTAAGGGTCCTGTTTTTATCAGTATTCCTATTGATGTCCTTGCAGAAGAAGTAAAGGTTATAGAATCAAAATGGAAAAATAGAATAAAACAAAATTTTAATAGTAAAAACATTAATAAATTGTTTAAAGTAATAAAACAAAGTAATAACCCTATTCTTCTTATTGGTAACGAAGCAGTAAGAGCAGGTGTAAGTAATGAATTACGAAAATTTGTTGAAAAATATAAAATCCCTGTTTTAACTACTAGTGCCGGTAAGGGTATTATTCCTGAAAATCACTCTTTTAGCTTAGGAGCGATTAACAAATATATAAATGATATTTTAAATGGAGATATAACAAAAAATATTTTTAAAGATGTTGATTTGATAATAACTTTAGGATATGATTATGTTGAAGATGTAAAATCCAACTTGTGGAATGTTGGAAAAAAGAAAAAGATTGTGAGAGTTAGTTCATTAGATAATAAGACTAAAAAATATTTCAAACCAGATTTAGATGTTATTGGAGACTTAATATTAATTCTTAAGGAGATAAATCAATATGAATTTAATTCTAATAGAAAAAATAATTTTGAATGGTTTATTGAAAAAAAGAATTATCTTCTTTCGCATGGAAAAGATTTTGCACCAGAAAAACTGATGAATGTAATCAATGCCTATTTAGATGAAAATTCTATTTTAGTTTCAGATATTGGAATACATAAACAGTATGCAGTATTATTCAGCAAAGTTTATTCACCTAAATCTTTCTTATGTTCAAATGGATTAGGCACATTCGGTTTTGCATTGCCAGCTGCAATGGCTGCAAAATTAGCTTTTCCTAAAAGGAACATTCTAGCTATAACTGGAGACGGCGGATTTCATTCAGTAAGTCATGATTTAGAAACTGCAGCCAGATATAATCTCCCAATAACCATAATTGTTGTTAAAGATGGTTCATTTGGATTAATTAAACATTATCAAATTGTTGGGCATGGATATGAGTTCATTCCTTCAGTTAATTTTGGCGATATTGATTTTGTTAAACTGGCGGAAGCAAATGGTTGCATAGGTTACAGGATAAAATCTTATGATGAATTGGATGCAATTTTATCAGAAAAACCAACAAAACCACGAGTTATAGAAGTTCCAATAAGATATGATTATTCTTTTAGGAGTTAAGATGGATATTTTATTTTTCCAACCTGCTGTAATTTCAGATGGTAGAGTCTCGTATAGTGCAATCTCTAATGGATTGATAGCATTAGGAATGTATTTGAAGCAAAATGGTTATGAGAATAGAATATGTCACTTTAATGGAACTAAAAAATTAGAAGATTTTGTTGAAGAAAAAATTAGAGAATATAATCCAAAATATATCGGAGTAAATTTAACATGGCACATGCACTGCGATTCTGCGATTAGAATTGCTCAACATGCAAGGAGATTAAATCCTAATATTCCTGTTGTCTTTGGAGGATTTACTGCTTCATATTTTGATAGAGAAATCCTAGAATATGCAGGTATTGGAGATTTAACTATTATAAGGGGAGATGCTGAAGAACCATTGATTGAATTTCTTAAGACAGGAGAGATACCAAATTCGAACACATCCTTTGTTAAAGATAAAAAAATTATAAGAAATAATTTAACTTATGTTCAAGTGGAACTGCCCAGAGTAAGATTATATTATCCTATAACAGAGTTAGTTGATAGATGGGAAGTTTATCTTGAAAGAAATCAAATTAGAACTTCTGTTCCAAGTTTAGAAGATAAAGTTGGCCATAACACAGCTATGGGAGAGTTTCATCTTTATGTTGGTAAAGGTTGTAGAAATAATTGTTATTATTGCGGTGGTGGAAGAGATGCCCATAAAATAATTTCTGGCAGAAATAAAATACAATTTAGAGATGTTGAGGATGTAAAGGCAGATATTGAGCAATTAGTTATAGATAGTGTAAAAACATTTTATATTGATTTTGACCCTTATCCAGAAAGAGAGTTTTACTTGAGTCTATTAAAGAGATTAAGCCCTCAAAATGCAAGATTGATGTTTAGTGCTTGGTGTGGCCCAGTTTCTTCAGAAATGTTAGATTTAATAGACAAAAAGTTTAATGGAGCAGAGATTGTAATCTCTCCTGAAACTGGCTCTGAAAAGTTAAGGAAAGAATTAATCAGTCGAGGATATGGGAAACCACCATTTTATTCTAATAATAATCTGTTAGAATTTTTTGGACAATTACAGGAAAGGGGATTTAGGGCTATGTGCCATTTTATTTCTGGGATTCCTGAAGAAACAGAAGAAGATAGAAGAGCAACATTAGATTTAGCTAAGGAAGTAAAAAGGAGATATAGTAATGTTTTTACAAAGGATTATGATTTAGCAATAGAAAGAAATCTTTGTGCTCCTCCATTATATATTGAACCCTGTTCACCATTGCAGAGAACTTCTTCAATAGGATTTAGAGATTATTTGAAACCTGAAAAAGTGCCAATATTAAGTCCAGAATCAGTTGGCCAAAGTTCAAAATTTAGAGAAGTAATCTCTAGAGGTCAAGATGCTACGACTTAATCCACCACCAACTTTAAGAAGAGTAGCAACTGCAGAAGAAATTGAAAAGTTAGTAAAAGAAAATAAAATTTCTTCTATTAGCCTAAGACTTCCTACGCCCTGTAATCTGAATTGTGTTTATTGTTATGGTTCAAAAGATGAATATAGGAGATTAAGAGCAACTGGTGAAGCTCTAACCTATAATGAAATTATAGAAACCTTGAATCAAGCTTTTAATTTAGGTGTCAATAATATTTCAATTGTTGGTGATGGAGAGCCATTATTATACAAAGTAGGACAAGAAGATTTACATTCTCTTATTGACTATATAAATGATAAAGGAGCAAGCGTGATTTTATTTACAAATGCAACCCTCATCACAGAAGAATTGGCAAAAAAACTTTTTAAAAAGGATATTGTAATTGTAGCTAAGCAAAATTCTCCTTACCCCCTAAAACAAAACCTATTATGTGGAAAATCTTGGGCTTATTCACGATTAGAAGAGGGAATAAGAAACCTTATAGGGGCAGGTTTTACAAGAGCAAAACCATCTCGATTAGCAATACACACAGTTATTTGTCAGCAAAATTACGAAGATATTCCTCAACTGTGGAGAGACTGGCGGAGAAAGAATATCATTCCTTATGTGCAGGTTTGTGTTCCCCCGTTACATAAAGAAGAGCAAAAAGAATTTTTAGAAAAGTATTATGTTGAACCACGAAAAGTAAGGGATTTATTTCATAGATTGTTAAAAATAGATGAGGAAGAGTTTGGATACACTTGGGATCCTAATAAAACATACCCAATAGCTGCTTTAGGTTGTTCTGTAGTTTTATCTGGAGTTGGGATAAC
Organism: Candidatus Pacearchaeota archaeon; assembly: GCA_016866995.1. Classification (GTDB taxonomy): domain Archaea; phylum Nanobdellota; class Nanobdellia; order Pacearchaeales; family GW2011-AR1; genus VGKQ01. Next base: position 11,767 of record VGKQ01000017.1, on the reverse strand, counting down.
TCCTAATGGGAATGTGCAGATGTGCGCCTATACTGAACATTCTTTAGGAAATATCAGAGAGAAAAGTCTAAGTGACATTTTAAAATCAAAAAGGATAAAAAGAATTAGAAGATTTAAATATAGTGATGGATGTTTTTATGGCTGTAGAGCTTTGACATTTAATCTTACTGGAAATAGATTTGCAAATGACCCCTTTTTCTGGGAAAAGTAGTCTACTTAACATCACGAGCAAATTGGTGGGAGTTAATCCTTAGGATTAAAAAATTTATTATTAGCTATTCACAAGAATTAAATTGTTCTCATATGCCCTTAAACTTCAGAATATTATACAAATTTTATATAGAACATTAATAATTGCAAACCGATAATTTTAAAAGCTATCTTTTTTCTATATAATCATGTCAACTAGGGATAAGCTTCCAAAATAGGGAAAATATCTTAATTGCAATTTCTTTTAAACGATTAATAAATAACTAACTAATATTAATATGATACAATAAATAAATAGTACAAGAAAAATGAAAAAACAAACTAACAAAAATGAAGAAATTGCAAGGAAAAACTTACTTAGAGATAGCAAGGAAATTTCTGGAGAAAAAGTAGAGGGATACAATTTTTCATCTGGAGTTGACTGGAAGAAACTTGTAGAAAGCTACAAGACAACAGGATTTCAGGCAACAAATTTATCTAGAGCATGCGAGATAATCAAGAAGATGAGAGATGAGAAAGCATTTATTTTCTTGGGATATACAAGCAATTTAGTTTCTTCTGGATTGCGGGATATTTTTAGATTTTTAGCTGAGAAAAATCTTGTGGATGTGATTGTGACAACTGCCGGAGGAATTGAAGAAGATATTATAAAGTGTCTTGGAGATTTTAAGATTGGAAGTTTTGAAGCTTCTGGCGCGAGCTTGCGTGAAAAGGGAATAAACAGGATAGGAAATATATTTGTTCCTAATTCTCGCTATGTGAAATTTGAAGAATTTTTCCAGCCAATCCTGGAAGAATTATATGAAGAAAGCAAGAAACAAAACAAAATAATAACTCCAAGCGAAATAATATGGAAATTAGGGGAGAAAATCAATAATCCTAAGTCAATACTTTACTGGTGTTATAAGAATAAAATTCCTGTTTATTGTCCTGCTATAACTGACGGGGCTATTGGAGATAATATTTATTTTTTTCAGTTTTCACATCACGACTTTAAGATAGATATTGTTTCTGATATTACATGGTTTAATAATACTACAATAAATTTGAAACAATCAGGGGCAATTATTCTTGGTTCTGGATTAATTAAGCATGCAATTTTGAATGCAAATATGTTAAGAAATGGATTAGATTATGCTGTTTATATAAACAACTCGCAGGAATTTGACGGGAGTGATGCTGGAGCTAATCCAGATGAAGCTGTTTCATGGGGAAAAATCACAAAAAACGCAGAGAGCGTGAAAGTTTTTGGAGATGCAACAATTATCTTCCCGATAATTGTTGCGAGCACTTTTGCGAGCGATTAATTATTGTTTATTTTCGAGCGAGAGTGCGAGAGAGTGTTTTGCTTGATTAATTGTCTATTCTATTATAATCATATTTTTAAACTTAATTTTTTATTAGGCTTTATGATTGTAAAAACTCCTTACGGAGATATTCAGACTATTCCTCTTGCTGATGAGATTTTTAGGGTTGTTCCAAAAACAGAAGAAGAAGCAGATAAGCTAATTCAGCAAGGGGCTTTGGCTGTTTATATGAAATATGGATGCCCGAGATGCTCGGCTGAAATTACACTTCTTAATCTTAGTGGACATGACAGATTAATGAGAGTAGCTGCTGAGAGAAATGTTCCGCTGGTTTATTTTGATTTGTCTGCATTTTGGTTTTATGGTTTTTTTCAGGAAAAAATGATAGACAAAGTTTCTACAATTGTCTTTTATAAAGGTGGAAGAGAACTAGCCAGATATGAAAGACCTGTAAGGGCAGACGTGCTTGCATCATTAATTGAACAGAATTTTCCAGTTCAGTAAGATTTCGCAATATAAACAACAGAAGAAGCTTTTTTTCCGCAGATGACACACTTTTCAGTTTTTCCTTCTGGTTTTTCTTTTTCCAGCTTAGTTCCTCTTACACTTGCTAAAATTTCTTTCTCAATTACTTCAGCACATTTTTCACCACTTTTCTCAATAGAACAGAACCCAGCTCGCGCTATTTTTCCAGAATCAACAGCTTTTTTCAGCTCATTCTTGTTTTTTACATTAATTATGCTGTTATCAAATAATTTGTCTGCCTGTTTTATCAGATTTTTATCTATGTCTCTTGATGTTTTTTCTATATAATTTAGCAGTTCTTTTCTTGCTATAATATCTTTTTTCATGGTATCTCTTCTATAAAATGTAAGTTTCTCTGATTTTATATCTCTATTTCCCAGATCAATTCGCAGTGGAACTCCTTTCATCTCCCAAAAATAAAATTTGTCTCCCGGTCTTTTTTTACTTGAATCTATTTCGCAGGAAATTTCTTTTTGCTCTAACTCTGACTTTATTTTTTTTGCTTCTTCTAAAACTTTTTTCTCATTGCCTATCACAACTATTATAACCTGGAGAGGAGCAATTTTCCACGGAAATTTTAATCCTTTTTCATCTCCATGAACTGCTATTACCGATGCGAATATTCTTGAGACTGCAGGACCATAGCAAGTTGTCCAAACATACTTATCTTTCCCATCCTTGTCTTTGAATTTTATATTAAATGCCTTTGCAAAATCCTGTTTTATTAAATGAGTTGAGGGCTGTTGAACTACTTTTCCGTCTGGGTTTAAAACATCTGTGGCAAATGTTCTTTCTGCACCTGGAAACTTGTCCCAGCTTGGACGCTCAAAAAATATAAATGGAAGGCAGTAAATATCATGAAGAACTTCTTTTGTTGTATTCATGTCTTCATGAACTTGTTTCATTGCATCTTCCATGTTAGCATGTGCACAATGAGTTTCTATCCAGTGAAATTCTCTGCTTCTTAAAAAAGGGCGGGTTGCTTTTGATTCATATCTGAATATGTTTGCTCTCTGGTATGTTTTGAAAGGCAAATCTTTGTATGAACTTATCCATAATGAAAACATTTGGTAGAATGCTGTTTCTGATGTCGGGCGGAGGGCAAGCTTTTCTTCTATTGGCTCATTGTTTCCATGAGTTGTCACCCAGAAAACCTGGGGAGTGAAGCCTCCTATGTGCTCTGATTCCAGCTTGAGATTTTTTTCTGGAATTAAAGTAGGAAACCAATATGGCTTGTGATTTTTCTTCTGCAAAACTTTTTCAAGATATTTAAACATTTTTTCCATTGATAAGACGCTCCAGGGCTGGAAAACAATAAATCCTTTAACATTATATCTTACATCTCCAAGTTCTGCTTTTTGTACTATGTCTGTATACCAGTCTGAGAAATTATCTTTTTTAGAAATATTGAATGTTACTTTTTTCTCACTTGCTTTTGGCTGTTCTATTTTTCTTTCCTGCTTTTCTTGTGGTTTTTCCTCAATTTTTTCTATTTTTATCTCGGATTTTCCGCTTAATTTCTTGTCAGCTTCATCTTCTTTGGCTTTTAATTCATTTTTGTTCAGATTAACTCCAAGATAAACTCGCTCTTTGTCAACTTTCTCTCCTTTTCTTATTGACTTAACTCTATAATAATATTTTTTCTTGTTTCTTTCCTTGATTTCAGTGTACATTTTTTTTATACGTCCACACTATTTATAAATCTTTCTGATGTGGACGTATTTGTTTATTTGCACGTCTACATAAGATTATTTTTTAGTTTTGTTTTGTAGACGTACAAAAGTTATTTTTATAATGAGGATGAATTCTGTTTTGCATAATCTTTTTTAATAAGCTAATCTGTGAATTTATTAGGGGTTGTAGTCTAATTTGGCATGATTCGTGCTTCGGGCGAGGAAATCAGAAAAGGTACGCGGTCTGGGTTCAAATCCCAGCAACCCCATCAAATTTAAAAATATGAAGATGTTTCTTCTTTTGGGTCTATAGTTCAATGGACAGAATAACCTAAATTTTCTTTAGAACTTTTCTTACTTTTTTGCTTCCGATTTTTTTTAGTTTTTGTTTGAGTTCTTTATCTACCCTAATTATATAAACTTCAGGAAAGTTCATCTTTTTATCTTTTCCAGTCATAATTTATTAAAGAGCTTCATTATTTAAAAACATTTCTGTATTACTAATACAAACCAAAAGATTTATAAACATATTTGTATTACTAATATAATGATTCAAATAACCCCTGAAGTTGCTGAAATATGTGGAATTCATTCAGGAGATGGATATCTAAGAGGAGGCGATAAAAGGTGGGAGTTTGATATAAGTGGCAATGTGGAAGAGAAGGATTATTATGATTTCCATGTAAAACCCCTATTCGAAAAAGCATTTGGCATAAAGGTTGATTGTAGGCATTTTCCTTGCAGGAATACTTATGGTTTTGTTATAAGAGATAAAGAAATCATAAAATTTATTCATGAGTTAGGATTTCCTTATGGTAATAAATCAACAACTATCCGAATTCCAGATGAGATATTAAATTCAAGGAATATTGAAATAAAAAGAAAATTTTTAAGAGGACTATTTGATACTGATGGGTGTGTTCACTTTAAGAAAAGGGATCAAAAAGAAAAATACAATAATTTCAAGAAAACACATCATTATTATCCCACTATTTCTTTTGTGACGGTTTCTAAAAAATTGAATGAAGATTTAGTAAAATTATTAATGGAACTTGGGTTCGAGAATTTTGGAAATTATCAATATATCTCTAAAAAACCTAATGAGAGTAAAAGATATCAATTAGTTATTTATGGGGTTGATTATTTAAATAAATTTTTTGAAGAAATAGGTTCTGAAAACCCTGTGAAGTTGTCAAGATTTCTTTTATGGAAGAAACAGGGATATTGCCCTACAAATTCTACTTACCTTGAAAGAACAGAAATGTTAAAAAGCCTCGATAATTAAGCTTTTAGTGGACCTATAGCTTAACCTGGATCGAGCATCCGGCTTCGGACCGGAAGATAGAGGTTCAAATCCTCTTAGGTCCGTGAAAAAGATGGTGAAAAAGATATTTGTTTTTGAAATAGTAGCAGGGATATTATTATTAATTGTCTCATATATCTTAGCAATAATCTATCATTACAATAAATTTTACACAATTCTTCTATTGGGCTTATTTTTTATATTAAAACCTATGTATAAAATAATAAATAAAAGAGAATTTTTAAGCTTAAAGAATTTTTTTAAAGTTTATCTTGCTTTTTTTATGCTGGGAATTGTTGCTGACCTGATTTTTGGAATATGGATAACAAAATTGTGGTTTTATCCTGATTATAATCTTATTAATTATATTATTTTATATTTTTTTATATATCCTTTTGGGGGATTTATTGTGATTTACTCCTTTGCCTTAATAGAGTCTTTGGCTGGCAAAAAACCAAGGGAAAGAAAAAAAGATTATTTTCTTGCTTTGAACTTTTCTAAAATCTTGTTTTTCTTAGGCATGGTTTTCTTAATTATTGCAATATTATTTGCTAATTCCTATAAAGGATTTTTAATCTATGTTTTCTTTGGACTAATGGGATATGGCCTAACTAATTACGTTACTTTAAAATATAAGAAAGATGACTTGCTTGAAAGAATTTTGACAAAAACATCGAAGTATGTTTTATTAATAGCTATTGTAGCATATACTCAAGGAATTATTCACGAATTCCCAAATGTTTTTGCCAGAGAGTGGATTTATCAAAATTTTCCATTAAACAATTTAACTCTGCTTGGAATTCCTATTATGGTATTATTATTCTGCTGGTTATGGCTTGTGGTTGTTCCATATTCAATTTTTGAGTTGGTGATGACACTAAATAAAAAATTTAAAAGGAGGCGAGATGAAATCTAAATTTTTTCCGGCGCTGGCAGTTCTTGTAGGCACAACTATTGGAGCAGGATTTCTAGGAATTCCATATGTTGTCTCAAAATCTGGCTTCTTGCCTGGCTTGGCTTACTTGATTTTTGTTGCTTTATTTATGCTTTTTATGAAGCTATATCTTGGAGAGGTGATTTTAAGAACTAATGGAAATCATCAGCTTACTGGATATGCGGGCATGTATCTTGGAAAGTGGGCTAAATTTTTGATGTTTTTTTCAATGATATTTGGGATATATTCTGCTTTGATTGCTTACTTAATTGCAGAAGGACAGAGTTTATCTTATCTTATTTTGGGAACCAGCAATTATTCACTTTATTTTTCTCTTGCTTTCTGGCTTTTGATGTCGTGCCTCACTTATATTGGGATGGTTGCTTTGAAAAAGTATGAGAAAATTGGCATGGTTCTTATTTTGGCTGTTGTTTTGATAGTTTTCCTTTTTTTCTTTAGAGGAATAAAGATTGAAAATCTTTCTAATATCAATTCAGAGAATATATTTCTGCCTTTTGGAGTAATCCTCTTTTCATTTCTTGCTTTCTCAGCAATGCCAGAAGTCAGGAGGGTTTTAAGCATGCAGGAAAAATTAATGAAAAAAGTTATTTTTATTGGAGTGATGATTCCTTTTATTGTTTATTTTGTTTTTATGCTGGTTATGGTCGGCAATTTTGGCTTGCAAATTCCTGAGATTGCGACACTCGCTCTGCCGAGATTTTTTTCTATTCTTGCTATTTTAACAATGTTTACTGCTTTTTTCGCCCAGTCAATTGCTATAAGAGATATGTTCAGGTTTGATTATCATCTTGGAAGGTTTAATGGCTGGCTTCTTGCAAGTTTTCTTCCTCTTGTGCTTTTTCTTTTGATTTATTTTTTCAAACTTGCAAGTTTTGTTACTTTGCTTGGAATTGCAGGAATTGTTGCTGCGGGTTTGAATGGAATACTTATCCTGCTGATGAATAAAAAATCAAAAAAAGAAGGAAATAGAAAGCCTGAATATTCTGTTTCTTTGTCGTGGAAAACCATAATTATTCTTTCGCTTATATTTATTCTTGCAGTTGCTGCAGAATTCTTGTTATAAAACAACAGATATCTACATATTTTTACAAAAAAACTTGAGACAATTATATTACATATATCAGTATTATAATTATAAATTAAAAATTTTTAAATAAAACATAACATAATTTTATTGCAACATTAACAACAAAATTCCATATTATGTCAGGAATGCTATCGCGAAAACCGCACACTTTAGTGTGCGGATGAGCATTCCTGAACATCCTAAAGTTGCAACAAACTGCGGACTTTAGTCCGCAGTAACACTCAGCAACTTTTTGATTTTAGAGATTAAATCTTATATATAATTTCATAAATAAAAAAAATAAAAAAAATAAAAAAATAAACTTGAAGAGTTTTTATTTTTCCTCTTCTTCAGCTTCTTCCATATCTTCTTCGCTTTCTGATTCTTCTTCAGATTCTTCGCTTTCTTCTGCTTCTTCTTTCTTAGGCTGTCTTGGAGTAATTCCCTTGCTTTTCATGAAGCACTCTTTGCATAAAACCTTTGAGCCTTCTCTTGGCTTGAAAGGAACTTCGTCTTCTTTCCCGCATTCTGCGCACTTTATCTTTGTCATTTCTCTTGGAAAGTTTCTCCTGAAACCGCCTCTTCTAAATCCACCACCAAACGGCATTTTATAAATTTCCTCCTTACATTGCTAAGAATTCGTCTCTCTCTCGATAAACTCCTTCTCTGTTTTTTGAGATTTTGCGGGTTTATAAATCTATTTATTTTGTTTCATTGGTGAGTTAAATTTTTATACCTCTCAATTATGATAAACCCGGCAAGAAGGGTTCTTTAAATATGGATGATAAAGATTTTGTTAAATGGGTTCCAGAAGCTTTGGCATTAGTTAGAAGTTCTCCTTACGCAGGCAGGATTTGGCCACTATGTGCTAATCCCAACCTGGGTGAAGAAGAAATTGACAAACTACCAAATTCTGAACCAATTAAGTCTAATTGCCATGGCACTGTGTTGTTTTGCATTGGAAGAGAGGATTTTGTCATGGGAGGGCTACAGTATAACAAGGATTTACATTATTTTATTTCAGCAGGAAGGCCGGGGTTTGTTAAATTTTCACTTATGGAAAAATTTCTTGAAGGAGTGTGTGAAGAAGTAGAAGAAGAAAAAGCAGTTTTGGCAGGATTTTGGGATGATAAAATTGCAAGCCCTTCTTTAAGTCATACTGCTGTTTATTTAGGAAAAGCAAGAGGCATGGGAGTTTTATTTCACCAGCCAGATAAAGGCAGAAAGTTTTGTTTAACTCCTTTTGATGAGTATTGGATGGCAGCAACAAATCAAAGAAGCACACGCTTTTATGCTCTTAAAAAATGATATTAATCTAACCCAAATGTTTTTAACCTCTATAATTGATTCTGTGACATGGAACTTGTTGAAAAATTACAACAAAAAGAATTTGACCCTCCTTTAGACAGGAAGCATAGAGTCAGAAACCGGAGAGTATTAAGCCTTGAAACATTAAGAATTTTGGCTTCTGCTGTGAGCGAGGTTATAGATGAAAAAGGTGCACAGATTTCCAGAGAATTAGATGCACAGATTGAAGCAGCTTATAATTTTCATCCGTATACAACTGTTATTGTTGCTTTGGACAGGGCTGTGAGAGAAAATCCGTATTATGCTGGGTATGGAATTAAAAAAATTCAATTAAAAACTCTTTTAGCAAGAATTTGTCCTGATAAACCCACAAGATGCAGAGGGACAAGTTGTAACAGAATTTTATTGTATAAAGATGATGAACAATTGTCACAATTTGTTGAGAGAAATTTTCTTAAGCCAGATGAAACAAGAGATTTCTGGGATTATGTTCCTGGAAGATAGTTTTATTTTAACAACTTAAGGAGAACTTTCTTACAAACTTGGAAATCAGCTCTCCTGTTGCTTATTTTCATAATCTCGCCTAGAAGAAAATTCATGCTTTCCTGCTTTCCTGATTTAAAATCTTCAACAGCTTGTTTGTTCTTTGTTATAACTTGCAAACAGAATTTTTCAATTTCTTTTTCATTTGTTATTCTCTCACTTGATTTTAGTTTATCTTTTATTGAGTGAGATTTTGGAACAAAGCTGTTTAGAATTTGTTTTGCTTTTAATTCTGTGATTTTTTTCTGCTTGACTGCTTCTAACAACTCAAGAAAGTGTTCTGGCTGAATTTCTACTTCTTCAAGAGTTTTTTTGTTATAATTTAGAACTCGCAATAATTCAATTGTAACCCAAGATAAAGCAAATTCTGGAGATATTTTTTCGCTTATTTTTTCGAAGAACCCAACAAGCTCGAAGTTATTTGATAAAATTTCAGCTGATTTTTTGTCAATTTTGTGCTTTTTTATTAATTTTTCTAATTTGGCTTGTGGTGTTTCTGGCAGCTCATTCTTAAGTTTTTCTATTCTGTTTTTTTCCAGCTTTACAATTGGCAAGTCTGGCTCTGGAATAAATCTGTAATCTTCAGCCTGTTCTTTGCTTCTCATTTTTAGTGTTTCCTGCTTTCTCGAGTCAAATCTTCTAGTTTCTCGCAATGTTCCTTGTTTTTCCTGCCTTGCAATCTCAAAGTTTATTGCTGCTTTGATATCCTCTATGCTTGAAATATTTTTTACTTCTACTCTATTTCCTCCTACTTTTTGATTTATACTTATGTTAACATCTGCCTTTAATCCTGCATTTTTGTCTACTGCTTTTATGTAGCTTAATGTGAGAATTAATTTTTTTAACCAGCTTGAAACTTGTTCTGCTGATTTGAAATCGGGCTCTGTGACTATTTCCACAAGTGGAAGCCCGCTTCTGTTATAGTCTATGCATCCTGTTTCTGGATTCCAGGAAGCAGGATCTTCCTCGAGGTGAATTTCTGTAATTCCTATGCCTTCAAAATTTCCTTTTTCTGCGCACGGAATTGAATATGCTCCTGAAATTGTTGTCTGAAATCCTTTTGGCAAGTCAGGCCAGTCATAATGTTTTCTCTGCCATGTAAATTGATTATTAACTTTGCAGTTTAACATCAAGCCAATCTGGATTATTTTTTTTATTGCTTCTGAATTTGGCAACATTGGCTTGCATCCTGGCTGTCCTGTGCAGATTGGACAAATGTTTGTATTAGGAGTTTTAGCTTCGTGCCTTTCTGCCTTGCATCTGCAGAATAATTTTTCTTGAGTCTGCAAGTATCCGTGAATTTCCAATCCTATTCGAACATTTTTTTCTTTCATAATCATTCTAAATTATTATCTTTTATCAGTTTATTTACTTTTTCTTTTATTTTGAGATAGAATGCTTTTATATCTTCTGCTTCCTGTGTAGAAATTTCTTCTCCATAGTATTTTGAGCCATTTCTCTTGTATCTAAACTGGTTTAATCTTTCTACTAAATAAATATCAAATCCTCTTTTAGAGAGATATGAAATTGGAGCTTCATGTGAATTTGTTTTGTAGCCTTCGCTTAATAAAATTGCAAGAAAGAAATCTCTTAGCGCATCATAGATATTCTCAAAAATTAATTTTGGTTTCTTTTCTTCATCCTCATTCCAATTTTCCTTTAACCTTACTTTAATATCATTAATCAAGGATTCTGCCAAAATTAAATTTTTCTCAGATTTTCTTGCGTCTTTATTATTTAAATAATATTCAAAAGGCTTCATTTTTTGTTTAAGTATCCATGCACAATAATTCCGTTTATTAAATTAGTGTAAAACTCTTCTGACATCTTCTTATAATTTGTTATTATAAGGTGTATTTTTCTTGACATTATCTTTTCGAATTTTGCAACATTAAGAGATTTTTCTTTTTCAGTTATTATTACTATATCTATATCTGACTTTTCAATATCTTCTCCTTTGCTGTAACTTCCGATTACTGAAATTAGTTCAGGATTAAATTCTTTTATAAGAAACTCTATCAAGCCAGAGTTGTAGAGCTGATTTAAATTTGATATTCTTTTTTTTTCTACGAATTTTTTATTCTCTATATTAGCTGAAATTTCTGTTATATGCTTCTTTTTCTCTAATTTTAAAAGATTTTCTTTACTCAACTTTTTAATTATGTTAATTATTGTATTTGGATTTAGCTTAATTAATCTTGCCAGCTCTCTTATGTGAAAATTGGTTGTTGGATTTTTGAATATTATCTGTAAGACTTTATCTTTATTGTTCATTTTTTTATACAATTGTATTTTTATTTATACAAATGTATACTTTTTAGTATTTAAATCTTTTCTTTTGAGTAATACATGCAAGAGCGTATAAAAACCTATTGAATAATTAAATCTGAAACATGAAAAAAACCCGCTTCCCTGCACATTTCTGCTTGTTTTCTCATTTCTTCTGTCAAGTATTCATAAACTCCTTTAAGCAAACAATTTCTTGCTGAATGATATAAAACTTTTATTTTTCTTTTTCCCTGCTGATATGCTTGATAAATTCTATGATGCCCGTCTGCTATAACTAAAACATCATTAACATCCCAGACTTCTGGCATTTCAGAATTATTTTCTTGAGCTATTCTTTCTAATTCTTTTCTTCTTATTATATGCTGTGATGGTTGCAATTCATCCACTCTTACAATTCTTACATTCCTGGCTGGCATGATTTAACTTGTTTTTTGGGTTTTTAAGCTTTGCCTCAATTGAAACATTTTGTGTTATCCAGAAATAATGTTACCTCGATAACACACATAAGCTCTAATAAACAAGAAGAGCTTATGAAAAAGCTAAATACCAAAAAGATAAAATGGATCGTAAAGGAGGGCGATAAGAGAG
>VGKQ01000016.1 GCA_016866995.1 Candidatus Pacearchaeota archaeon | reverse complement strand
GCGCACCAGTATGTGCTTCCATTCAAACTGCTCCCAGTAAAATTAGTGTAATTTGCATAAAATCTTGTGAAGTTTGCGTAAACAGTTGCTGTGTCAGAATCATCCCAGATTGTGAGATTAGAATTGGAAGTGTTTGAATATGATTGCATAAGTTCAAAATCCTGAGCTGAGAACTTTGAAGTTTTATTTGTCAAATTCTCAATTAATGTTAAATTTTCTGTCTCATTTATAATTGTCTCATTAATTGTGTTATTTCCTTCAATTATTGTTATATTGCTTGTTTCATTAATTATTTCAGTCTCAGTTTGATTAATTGGTTCATTTATTGTTATATTTGAATTATTTATTTCATTTATATTATTATTAATTTCAGTTTGATTAATTAAATCAAGAACAACATCAAAGCTTAAATTTCTTGTGTCATCTCCATAGCTTGAAGCTGTAAATTCAAAATCAGAATTTATATTTGAAAATTTTGCAATATTCTCATTAATCTCTCCAGAAACATCTCCCATAAACTCAATCGAGTATGAGTTATTCCCGGAAAAATAATTATCAAGATTTATAATTAATTCTGAAGAATTTGCAAATATTATACTGGAATTATTTAAGCTATTAATATCAGCAGATACAAAAACTAAAATTCCAACTAATAAAAATAATCCAAGATAAATCAATCTTGTCTGGCTCTTTTTATTTTTTCTCATCTTCGCCTCCAGTAGTGAAGCTTGCAGTTCCCAATAACTCTGACATCAATTTCTCCTGCTCCTTCTAATTTAGCAAGAGCAATAGAAGCAGTTATTCTGGAAACTTTTGTTTTTTCAGAAATCTCCTGAATAGTCAGTCCTCTTGTGTCTTCTTTCAAAATTTTCCTGATTTCTTCAGCAAGCTTTTCAGATTTCACCATCTTTTCTATATAGTAATATTAACTTTTTATGTTAATTATTAGTGTTAATCACTAATGTTAATTATTAGTGTTAATCACTAATGTTAATTATTAGTGTTAATCACTAATGTTAATTATTAGTGTTAATTATTTTAAATTAATATTAATATATATTTAGAATTGAGTATATAAACATTTCTCTTACTAAAAATTTCCAAGAAAATATACATACTTCAATAACTTTAGTTATAAATCAAACTATAATACCCTCAATTAAATTAGCGTCTACAAACTTTATAATAAACATTAATAAGATTTAACAAATGTTCGTTTTTATTATATTAAGTAAATTAAAAATAACAATAAGATTAGTTAATATAAGATAATGTTGGTTTGTTTTCTTTAATCAAGTCAGGACATATTTTCCCTTTACAGGCTTGTCATGAATTACAATTCCCTTTCCTCTCTTAATCTCGCATTCTACAATCCTTCTGTTAATATCAGCTCCCCTCATCTTCAGAATTTCAAAGGCTCTTTTTCTGATTCCAGAAGGATAGAAAACATTGTAAATAACAATTATGCCGTCAGACAGGAATGAAACCGCCTCTCCTTTTTCTACAAAAGTTGTCCCAATATGAGCAGGAGATGCCACTTCTCGTATCAAAAAAGATGTAATCCTGTTTCCTTCTAAATATCTGAACAGCTGCTCCATATAAATTCTGAATCTTGATTCTTCCCCTGAAAAAGCAGATGCAATGCTTGACAAAGAGTCTATCAAAACAATATCTGGCTGAAATTCAGGAGGAATAAGAACAGGCTGGACATCAATTAAAAGCTCTTTCTTTGCTTCAGAAAGCAGAGCTTCAACACTTCTCGCAATATCAAGTGCATTAAATCTTTTTACATAAAGCACGCCTTTTTTCTCGTATTCTTCAGGTTTTGCCCCGAATATTTTCATATGCTCTTTTAATCTCCCCTCTGGCTCCTCAAAACTCATATACAAAACTTTCTTCCCTCGCTCGCACATATTTTTTAACAATGTAAGGCAGAATATTGTCTTCCCGTTTCCAGGCCCGCCTTCAACAAGTATAGAATTTCCTACAGGAACCCCTTCTGGACATAATTTGTCAAAACCCGGAATATATGTCTTGAAAAATTTTAGCTTTGTCTCTTCATCTTTCTTGCTAATTTTTACTTGTCTTCTCTTTATCTGCCTCTTTTTTTTCATTTTCTTTCTTTTATTAAAAGAAAAGGGTATTTAAAAACATTTTGCTACTTGCAACAGGTAAAATTACAGGCAAGAAGATTTTTTAAACCAAAAAAAGCTATGATAAATACGGCTGTGTAGCTCAGCGGTAGAGCACTGCTCTCATATAATTTGAGACAGGCAGGGGCAGAGGGTTCAACTCCCTTCACAGCCATTGAATTTCAGAAAAGTTAATTTATTACAATAATCTTAATAAATATATATTCTAGATAAATTTATGAATGAATTAAGAATATTTTCAATAATTATAACAATAATTCTGGCAGTAATAATTTTTTATGTTTCTTCCTTGTCCATGCCTCCAAGCCAGGAAACAGGCATAGATTTGTCAATTCCATACCATATACTAATTTTCTTTTATTTTTCTTTCTTCTTGTTTATTGCTTCAAGCAGCAGCAAGCCAAAATTAAAATATTTTATTTTAACACTAATAATAGCTCTCCTATATGCTGCATCAGATGAATTTCATCAGTTATTTGTGCTTAATAGAACTTGTAGTTTCTCAGATTTTTTAATAGACAGCCTTGGAATTCTTGCTTCTTCTTTGCTCTTCCTTAAAAGAAAAAAGAAATAATCATTTTCTTGCCACCGAAATGTTTATAAATATGTTATAACTACAAAGTTACAACAAAATGAAAAGAATAATCTTGGTATTAATGCTTATTTCAGCAATTGCAATGCTAGAGCCGGTAATTGCGCAGCTGCCAGATTTTTACATTGATTCAGGGCATCTTGTCAATAATATTGATTGTGGAAATCTTATAATACTAGAGTTTAAGTTGCATACTATTGGAAATGTCGACCCTAACCTTGACACAAAAGTATATAAAGATAATATTTTATTAAATATACCAAGTTTTAATTTTCCTGCAACAGGCTCAAGAACAGGAATTCTTGTATTTCAAAGATTAAATCCCGGAATGCATAATATTACAATATATATAGATACATCAAATTCTTATGATGAATCAAATGAAGATAATAATATTTTCCAGTTTTTATTCAATTCAACAGCATCATGCCCTCAAAATGAAACTAATCAAACTCAAAATTTAGTGGACTTATTTATAGATAATGGCAAATTGGAAAATTATTGCAGCAATAATTCTATTATTATAAACTTTAATGCAAACACAGTCGGAGAAAATGTCTCTCAGGTTAGAGTAAAAGCATTTAAAGATAATTTAATAATAAGCTGGCTTTATAATCTAGCTTTTCCCCAGTCTACAGGATTTATCGAGAAAAAACTGAATCTTGGCTTTCTTAACCCAGGAACGCATAATTTTACAATATACACAGATTCAGACAACAAATACAATGAAACAGATGAGAACAATAATATTTTCCAGTTTTTGTTTAATGTGGAAAATTGCCAAAATCAAGTAGAAAATACAAATAAAACATGTAAAAATTGCGGACATAAAACCCAATTTCCAGAAATAAATGACACAGATGTTCCAGGAAGAACAAATTTAAGCCACTATCCAATAAATCAAACACAAATATCATCTAAAAAAGAATTTAGCTCAGAATTTTTCTATTTTCTTATAATCCTGCTGATAATGTTAATAATAATTCTTGTTATATTGATAACAATGTATAGATAATAGTTTTAAGCTTGATTAAAATTTATCTTTTCCTTCTGTACGCGAACATAAAAAGCATCCAAGCAAAAAATAATATTGCTCCAATAATTAAAAAAGGAAGTTTTAAATTAAAAGCTGCAAAAAATCCGTAAATCAAAGGAGCTAAATTAAATCCCATATCTTTTCCAGTTACAAAAATTCCCATAAACTCCCCCTTTCTTCCTTTTGGAAGATATTCTGAAACATGTATCTCGCTTGAAGTCCATGCCATGTTTGCAGTAAAAGTTGTTATTATTGCAAGAGCCAAAAGCAAATAAAAATTAGTTGTAAAATAAAATACAAACAACAAAAGAGAAGCCATAATTAACCCCAATTTAATCATTAATAGTCTTTTTTTCTCTGAATTTGCAAGTTTTCCAAAACCCAAATCCATAAAAGCAAAAGGCAGCATAAAAGCAAACGTCAAAAGCGCCCCATGCAGAAGATTTTTTTCTTCATGAAAGAAAAGAAGAGGAGCCCCAAACATAACAATCATAAACCACATTCCGCAAATAAACATATTAATCAACAAACATATCTCGCGGAAATTCATCTTGCTAATATCTTTTAATTCTTTTAATATCACTCCATCTTTTCTTACAACATTGTCCACGGCTTCAACAAAACGCTCTTTATCCCTGCTTCTAATTAAAAAAATAAGAGGCAGTGTGAAAGCAGATATAATTGCGGCGGCAAGTATTGCTGAATTAACACTAAAATATGTGACTATAAAATATCCTATTAACGGAGCAAGAGCATAAGCCAATCCAAAGAAAAAATACATCCATCCGTAAGCTGAGCCAGAATATTTCTTGGAAAAAGCAGAGAAAATATATGTATCAGATGGAATTGTGAGCAGTACATAACTCAACCCCCATATAAAAACCCCAAAAGTCATAATCAAAAAATTACTGGAAAACGCAAATATCACCGCCCCAACAACGCTTATTATAACTCCTGCCTGAATTGTCTTTCTTACTCCTAATCTGTCTGTGATGTCTCCAACACTAAAATCAAATAAAGAAGAAGCAAACCACGCGATTGTTATAAGCAGTCCAAAAAAAGGCAGATTGTCAATGATAATATCATATTTTATAGGAATCATAAAATCAATGAGTGCGATATTCAGCATAAAAGGCAGGATAATCAATGAGAAGATAATTGCTCTTTTTGTATTTCCCATATTTTTTTCTTTTTTATTTATCTCTTAATATCTCTCCATCCAATCTTCTTATTTTTCAGCTCGGCAAGCTGTGGATGCAAATTCTCAAATGTTTCTCTTTCTTTCTGATAGAAAATTCCTAAAGGAATTTTTGTTTTCTCTCCTATAATATTGTAATCAAACTCATCAGCTTTTTTCATAGCTTCTTCCCAGTTTGTTTTATTATGCCCCTTTTCTTGTAAATTATAGATTTTTTCCTTAAACTTTAAATCAGGATGAAAAATCAAGCAAGGCTGTAAAACTTCAATAAAAGCAAATCCTTTATGCTTAAACGCCTCTTCCAAAACTTCTTCAATCTGATTAACATCTGCAAAAACTCTTGCAACAAAACCACAATTTAAAGAAAGCATTAATTTTATTGGATTCAGAGGATAAAGTTTAACTCCTGATGGATTTGTCTTGTCTCTAAATCCTATTTCTGTTGTTGGTGTTGGCTGTCCTACAGTCAGAGCAAATATTCTGTTATTATGAACAATATATTTAATATCAGAATTATATCTTGCAGCATGAATTAAATGTTCTATTCCTTCTGCATATGCATCACCATCTCCTGAGAATCCAATAACATTCAAGTTTGGATTTCCAATTTTTATTCCCATGCAAGTTGGCAAAACTCTTCCATGTAAAGTATTTATTCCATTCAAGTTCAAATAATCAAAAATTTTGGCATGGCATCCAATTCCAGAAGCAATTGCCCAGTCTTCCTTCTTTCCGCCAGCAATTTCTGAAGAAATTGCATTTTTTACTCCAGCCAAAACTTGAAAATTAAAGCATCCCGGACACCATGTCGGTGTTTTGCTTGTTCCGAGTTCAATTTGTTTTTTCATTTTAAACTCCTTAATAATATTCTAGGATTAGCTTCAATTAAAATCCAATTTTTATTTTCACTAAATCCTTTAGATTTATGCCAGATTAACGGGAATTTTTTATTTTTAAAAGTAGCTCCCTGAACATTTATTATTTTATATTTTTTTATGGCTGTTTGATACATTATTTTAGATAATTTAGTTCCAATGCCTAGATTTTGATAATTAGGATGAACAAAAAGCTCCCCTTCTACCAAATGATTTCCATTCCACCAGGGTTTTATCCCTGCAACAAATCCTCCAACTATTTTGTTATTTATCTCAGCTACAAAAAATAAATCTGGTTGCCTTTTCAGCCAATATTGCATTAATTTTTGGGCAGAATTATCTGTCCATTTCTCTCCGACGCCGAGTTTTACAAATGCCTTTTTATATGCTTCTACAATTTGTTTCAAATCATTATTTTTCGCTTTTCTTATTTTCATCTTTCTCTCAAATTAGAAAAATTTAAATAGTTCATATTATTAGCAATTATATCTACTGTGAGTGAGGCTCTATCCATCGAGCTAACTGATGGATTTTCTTTTTTATTATTCTTTCTAAAGGTAAGTGCAGGCGTGGCGGGATTTCCGCTAAAAGCTTCGGACCCGCATCCTCCCGTGAGTGAGACAGGTGCTCTATCCATTAAGCTACACGCCTTTTGCACACCTCTCTTTTTTGAAAGATTTTCAATTTGTTTTTTCATCTCAGTTTGCAAAGTTTAATTAACAATATTCCAATAAATTTAATTATTTTATAAACTATTGAAGTTGTAATTCCTATTAATATAATCACCATTAAGATTACTACAATTCCTTGAAGTTTTCCCATAATAAGTTCTTGATCAGGACTGCTCATTATTGTCGCATAAGCTAAAATTCCAGTAGCAAGAGCAAGAAGCCAAGTTGCATTTTGTAAATTTTTGTTTGCCTCACTTATCTTTCTTTGAGTATATGCATTTTCCACCATCATGCAGGTTTGTATCCTATCTCCATAAGTCTTAGCATTTTTCGCAATATTGATTTTTTCAATCCTTTTTTCAACTTTTTCCAAATATCTTTCAAATTCTTTTTCTTCTTCTATTTCATCTGGGTTCCTATTCCACCATTCTTTAATTCTTATCCACAAATTTTTTTCTTTTATACTTGTCATTTTTTGTTAAAATTTTTTAATTTTCCCATTATATACCAAAGCAATAAAATAAATAATATAGTTGTTATAATAAAAATTAAAGTATTCCAAATGTTATACCCATTATCTTTTATATCAAAAGAACTGCCTACCAATAAATTACTCAAAATCCCGCTACCTATTACAATTAGAATTCCCGCCCAGAACATTAATTTTTCTTTTTTAGTATATTTTACCATACTCTACTTTAACCTCTTTCTTACTTCAAGTTTTAATTCATCAGCAAAAAAAGGCCTGCCGTCATATCTTAAAATCTTATTCTTTTTAGGAATAATAATTCCTGCTTTTTCAGCAATAACTTGAGACAACTGGCTTGTGAAGTTGTTCTCAACAATAATAATATTTTTTGCTTTTTTCAGCTCATCAGAAATTTTTTCAGAAAAAGGAGAGATATATAAAACTTGAAGAAACTTTGCATCAAGTTCAGAAATAGCATCCAAAATTGCTCCTTTCGTGCTCCCCCAAGAAACAATTAAATTTTTTGAGTTTTTTCCGTAAATCTTGAACATATCAAACTTGCAGGCTTCCTTCTCAATCTCTTTTATTTTTCTTGCTCTTCTCTCAACATTTTTCTTTATCTCTCCAGCATCCTCGGTTGCCTCTCCTGTCTCAGTATGCTCGTAAGAATTATATCTTAAAAGTTTTGTTGATTTTTCTGATTTAATTATTTTTGGCTCATTCTCGCAGGTAAAGAAACTCTCTGCAAGATGCTTGTCTGCAAGTAAAATGCAAGGAATCTTGTATTTCTGAGTAAAATAAAAACTTTGAGAAACAAGCTCTTGGCATTCATCAGGAGTTCCAGGTGCAAACACAAGCCTAAAAAATTCTCCGTGCCCGCAGTATCTTGCAAGCTGCAAATCCCCCTGTGAAGTATAAGTCGGAACACCAGTGCTTGGCCCGGGGCGAGAGGCAAGATAGCAAACAAGAGGAATCTCTGTTTGTCCTGTTTCTGATAAAGCTTCTGTCATCAAGTCAAATCCTCCTCCACTTGTGCCAACCATTGACTTTGCTCCAGTAGCAGCGCTTCCAACAGCAGCATTTATGCACGCCATCTCATTTTCCAGTTCAAGCACAAGAAAATTATTTTTCACCTGCCTGCCGGCAAGCTCAAATAAAAGAGGAGTTGCTGGAGTCATAGGATAGCCATAATACAAATCTAACCCGGATTTTATTGCTCCTTCTGCAACTCCCTGGCTTCCATTCATAAAAAAAAGTTCCTGCTTTTTTAATTTAATAGATTTCAGAATTTTTATTGTTTTCTTTTCTTCTTGATATCCTTTCTTGGCTTGCTTCAAGTTTTCCTCAAAATTCCTCAGTTTCTTCAGCTGCTGTTCAAGAAGTTCAAAATTAAAGCCAAGTATTTTAAATATCCTGCCAGCAAAATACATATTCTCGCTGCTTCCTTTCAATAATATCCCGGATTTTTTAAGCTCTTTTTTATGTAATTTTTCTGTTTGCTCATCAAGGCAGACAAGAACATCAATGCGAGAATCATTTGAAAAAGTTTCTTGTTCTGAAAAAGTTAGCTGATTAAAATTATGCCCCCCTCTGATAACAGACTCATAATCTCTTGACATAAATGCATAATATCCAATAGATACAAGAGCATCTCCGACTAACTGCGCCACAATGTTGGGCCCCTGCCCAGCCTTCCCCCCAATAAGAATATTTACCCTCATTTTGTATTCCTTGAAAGATTCTTTTCAAGCTAATATTCCTTCCTGATGGAAGGATGTTATTTTAATATATAATCAAAAACCATGTTTAAATATGTTATGAAATCTTCCTTAATAATAGCAAACCACAGCAAACTATATGGCATCTTTAGTAATGTAACAAGGTAAAAGCCAGGGCATTATAATTAAAATATTTTAATTTAAGTAAATGCTAAACTTCATGTTGATACAAATAATAATGCGGTTTTCTTTGGTTTTTTCCAGCAGGTTGTAGAAATAATAGTTAATTAATATTACTTGCCAGAAATCATCTTCTTGATTTTTTCAACACACTCTGGATTCAATAAAGTCATTAATCCCTGCGGCTCTTCTCCTGCAAGTAAATTTTTCAAAATTCTCCTCATAATTTTCCCGCTTCTTGTTTTGGGCAAATCATCAACAAAATAAATCTTTGCTGGCCTGGCTGTCGGCCCAATTTTTTTGTCAACATGTTTCTTTATTTCTTTTTCCAATTCTTCAAAATTTTCTGACTTTTGTTTCAGGACAACAAACGCAACAGGCACCTGTCCTTTAATAGCATCTGGAATTGGAACAACAGCGCTCTCTCCAACCAAGTGATTCTTATCAATTGCATTCTCAAGTTCAGCTGTCGCAAGCCTGTGCCCCGCAACCTTCATCACATCATCTGTCCTTCCTGTAATTCTAATCAAGCCATTAGTCTCATAAGCTCCGTCGCTTGTGTCATATTTTTTCTTGAACCTTTTCCAGTAAGTCTCAACATATTTTTCGTGATTATTATAAACACCATGCAGCATACCAGGAGCAAATGGAGACAATTGGACTAAATTTCCTGACTCTCCTTTCTTTACTTTTTTTCCATTATCATCAACAATCTCGTGTCTTGTCCCAGGAAAGCTTCTTCCAGAAACAGTCGGTACAAACGGCCCTATTCCAGGCAATGAATTTATTAAAGTTCCTCCTGTTTCTGTCTGCCACCACGTGTCAATAAGAGGACATCTTGATTTTCCAATCTTGTTAAAATACCACATCCACGATTCCTCGTCAATTGGCTCTCCAACTGTCCCTAAAATCTTTAAACTGGAAAGATTCTTGCTTATCCAGTTGTCTCCTGCTTTTATAAACATCCTTATTGCAGTCGGAGCAGTGTAAAATACAGAAACTTTATTTTCATCAATTATTTTCCACCACCTTCCAAAATCAGGAAAATCAGGACTTCCTTCATAAATTAAACTGCTTGCGCCAACAAGAAGAGGACCGTAGCAAGCATATGTGTGCCCTGTAATCCAACCTACGTCCGCGGTACAGTTATGTACTGCGAATCCATTTAGAGTATAAGTTTCTGATTCGGTTTTCAAATTAAAAACTTTCCCATCATAATTTTCCTTGGCAACAAAAGTAACAGGTACCCAAAGAAAATTTTTAGTAATCTTTCCCCTATTAAATGTTTTGCTCCTCCGATGAATAAAAGAATGTTCAACATCTAATATTCTCGATAGTTTTGCTATAGAATTCCCAGTCACGCTTATTCTGAAAATATTATTTTTGTAACTAAATTTCCTTCCATCAGAAGAAAATCTCTCCTTTTTTCCATTAACCTCACGAACATTTAGAGAAGGGATAATACTAAGTCTCATCAAAATCATTCTTAATTGATTGCTAAGAACTTTTGAAGTTGTGTTAAATTCAAAACCATTATTGCTAATATTCCCATCTCCTCTCCAAAAACCTTTAACAAATTCCTTAAGTAATTTATTCGGTAAAAAGATGAACCAATCAGGCAATTTTTTTTCATGAGCGTGATTTCCAAAAAGTTTTCCGAATAGTTTAGAGAGTATTGTAGAACTTATATATACTGGTAACGCAGAAAGACTAGAACTCTTTACCTTCGCCTTAATATTAAATATTTCAAATAATAGCTCTCTTGTATCATCAATATATTCTTTTTCATGTTTTCCAAAATTGAAATAAACAGCATCTCTGTCTACAGAACCCTCTGCGCAATAATAGCCGCAAAGACGCATTAAGTTTTCATTTATCTTTATTTTATTTGATATTTTATGTTTTCCTTTTGAAGAAAAAATCTTCCCTTCATTTATTTTATATTTCCATTTTTTATAATTTATTATATCGCTGATTCGTATCCTTCTTTTATACCCTCTTGCACCCCTCACTTTTGGGAAAAGAAGATAATACTTTTTTTTTATTTCAGAAGCCGGAATCCATTCAAATGGACCTTTTTTATTTTTAGAAGCCCAAATCTTATGATTTGGAGTAATTAGTATAGGTTCACCAAAATAATTCAATTTAATCTTGATTATATCTCCTTGGTAAGGGCGATTAAATATTTCAAGCACTTTAGTAAATTTTCCATTAATAGAAAGAACATATTCATTTTGTTTAATTGCAGATATATCTTTTGTACCAAAGTTAGTTATTATGGGAGTAGTTGGAGGAACGCACCACATCAAATCATTTTCATGTAAATTAAAATTCCATTTGCAAGTCCAGTATGCTTGTGTTGCATATCCTCCTGTGTCATGAACAATTCCTTTTGGCTTTCCAGTAGTTCCTGATGTGTATAATATATAAAGTGAAGTATTAGATTCAACAATCTCGGGCTCACACCAAGATTTTGCTTTCTTAATTTCTTTATTAAAATCCAAGTGTTCCTTTTTTAATGTCTCTCCAAGCCTTCTGACAACAATAATTTTTTTTATTGTTGTTTCTTTTGCAGCTTCTTCTGCCTTCTCAAGCAGTTTTTCTTTCTCTCCTCTTCTGTAATATCCATCTGCTGTCACAAGAATTCTTGCTTTTCCGTCTTCAATTCTTGCCTTTAACGCATCTGCTGAAAACGCAGAGAAAACAACAGAATGAATTGCTCCAATGCGAGTACAAGCCAGCATTGCAATAAACGCCTCTGGAATCATCGGAAGATAAACAGAAACAACATCTCCTTTTTTAACTCCATTTTTCTTGAGAACATTTGCAAATCTATTAACTTTATCATAAAGCTCTTGATAGCTTAATCTAACTGGTTTCTCATCAATTGGTTCAGGAACAAAAATTATTGCTGTCTTTTTTCCATTTCCGTTTTTTATATGCCTGTCTAAGCAATTAACACAAAAATTTAATTTCCCTCCTAAAAACCACTTAAAATAAGGCGGTTTCTCCTCGTATGCCTTGCGCCATTTCTTTTTCCACGAAATTCCCTGTTCAGCAAGATTTTCCCAGAATTTTACAGGATTTTTCTCAGCTTCTTTGTAAATGCCAGTATCAGAAACAAAAGCAATCTTCTTCATCTCTTTGCTTGGAAAAAATTTTCCCTGTTTCTTTTCAACATATTTTGTCATTTTAACTCTGAACAGGAATTTTTAAATAATTTAAAATTATATGATTTGTGTTGTGGGCGAGTAGTTTAATGGCAAAACAATTGTCCATCACACAGAAGTTCCGAGTTCGAATCTCGGCTCGTCCACAACCTTTTCTTTTGGAAAGGTTTATAAATAAGAGTGTATTAATTAAATTACTGTGTGATGGCAGGCTATTAAACTGGCTCGGAGCTTTTTCTTTTATTTTATTTATCATTTTCTTTTTTCACTTTTTTATTCTTATTCAAAATTTCAAACATATTTAAATGTGTTTGTTATCTATTTCTTCGCGAGCTTCCATAAGAGATTGAAGTATGATTTAAAACTATTAGCTACTCTTTGATCTTGAATTATAAAACAAAAAAGATAATCTTCTGAGATTACTCCAATTAAAATAGATTTTCTAAATATTTCTATCCATGAGGGGGTTATAACATTTTCATGCATGAATTTAACTTTTGTGAGTCTTAATTTTTTTCTCCTTTCAGCAAATTTTCTCGCATTAAGATTATAAATTATTTTCATTCCCACTTTCTTTTTTTCCCTCTTTTTATGAAATTCAAGAAGTCTTTTATCATATTTTATATTTGCTAGAACTGGGGCGCCAATAACTAATAATTGTTCTCCAGCTTGTAGTTCTAATAAAAGTTCTTCTCTTATTGTTTCATAGCCATTTATGCCTTCGTAAATTATTGCTCTTTGTTTTTCCATCATCTCTTGAGCCTTACTTCTAAGAAAAGGCATTAATTTTTCAACTTCTTTTTTTTCTATTAAAAATTCTTTTTCTTTTTTTTCTAGATAATCAATAAGTTTGATAGGATCCGAAGCTCGAAATATTCTTTTCTTCTCTTTAATAATATAACCTGCCAGCCCCTTGTCTACTAGTTTCACCAGTAAATCATACACTTTTGATTTTGAAACTTTTGAGTCTCTCACTAAAGGAGTTATTGTGCATTCTCCTAATTTCAGTAAGGATAAATACACTTTTGTCTCTCCTTTTGTCATTCCGATTTTTTCAAAGATTTGGCTTTCCATACATTTCATAAACATTTATTATTTATAAATCCTTCCAAAAGGTATTCCCCTAAGGGGGAGACATATTTTAAAAATGTTTAGCTTTTACTTTAAAGTAATTAAAATACAAAACTAAGATGAAAAAACAAGTAAAAACTAGAGGAAAGGTGTTGGTTGTTGAAGATGACCAAAATTGGCAGGAGTATGCCCGAAGACAAATAGGCGGAAAAGGGTATGACGTGTTAACTGCATTTAGTGCTACTGAAGCATTGCAGATACTTAGAAGAAGTAAAGAACAAGGAAAGTCACTAGATATTGTAGTTACAGATATAAACTTAATAGGAATGCATGGAACTGAACTAATTCAAATTCTCAGAGAAGAAGAAAAATTTGATGGACAGATTGCAATCGTTGCAGGACTTCCAGTTCCTAAGGAATTCATAGAAAGATACGATCTTCTTGGCGGATACATAAAAGGTTCAGACGGATATCTTCCTTTAATAGATAGATATGAGTCATTGAAATGATAGGTTTTTCACTTTATAAAAAACCTCTTGTCCTTAATTCCCTTGTCCCACAGCATTCTTGTATATCCTGTATTGTCAATATCCTCCTTCTTGATTCCAAGCTCTTTTAATGCCTTTCTTATCGCCTTTTTTGCTGTTTCAAGCTCGTATGGCTGGCAGAGATACTCCATTTCAATAAAATACCCAAGATGCTTGATTTTATTCAGCTCTATCTCAAGTCTCTTGTTTTTCCTGTGAATATAAACCTCAGAAAGCTTTATTTTTTTCATCCATTCTTCAAATCCCAAGTCTCGAAATAAAGCCAGTAAATCCTCAACATGCTCTTTTCCCTGCAGATGAAACTCAAACTCCTGCTTCACAACAATATCATCACTCCAGTATTTTTTAAGCCACTTTTTGAAATTAACCTCAAACTTGTCTCCCTTTTTTCTCACTCTGAATGCTTTCTTAGGATATCCTTTTATATTAATTGCAAAATAATCATCCCCTTTTTTCTTTTTCTCAATAAATTTAGCAATTTTCAGAATTCTTTTTCTCATCTCTGCAGGATTATGCACCCTAATCTTTGTTTCAACCTCAAGCCACGCCATTTTTCCTTTTCCTCTTTTTTCTTATTTATAATATTAAAAAATAAGTATATTTAAATGTTTTTTTATAAGATATTGTCTCACCAATGAAGGGTAAATTAGATTTATCTGTAATAATAATTTTTTCTGACATTAAACTATTAAAAAATTATCTAGGATAAAATTTGATATCATTCATTAGTGCAATATAATGTTTTATAAAAATTATAATAAATTAATTTTAAGGCTGGGCATCCAGAATTCTCCTTCCAACATACCATCCATATAATCTCAGAGCAGCTTCTGAAAATTCAAGCTTCAATGCAGATACCCCTGCTCTCAGTGGAGAATAAAACTTTCTCCATGTCTCTGACAAATGTTCAGCAGCCTCTCTTGCCTTGTCTCCTTTTTCAGTAACCCAGCTTAATCCTGTAAAATACTGCCAACCCGCCTGTATTCTTTCTTTTGCATTATCATAAAGCCTGGTTCCGGGCATTGGAGTAAGAATAGTAAACTGAGCATATTTTATACCCAAATGCCTGAGAACTTCAATAGTATGTCTTGTTGTTTCTGGTTTTTCTGGCTGAACCATGCAAAAAGCATACGGAACAATTCTATTTTTTTTCAATAATTTAACTCCAATCTCAACTTTATCTAAATCAAGCCCCTTGCGATGTGCGCGCAGGAACTCTTTGTCAGGGCTTTCTAATCCAAACATAACCATTGTACACCCGCTTCTTGCCATTCTTTCAACATAATCTCCATCTTGTAGTGCATCAATCCTATCCTGCACAATATAATCTATTCCCAGGCGTGCTCTTATTAGCATATCAAAAAGAACTTCTCTTCTTGGTTTGTCATATGAAAAAAAATCATCATGAAAAAATTGTCTTCTATATCTCTCTTCCCTTAAAAATTTAGTTCTTGCAAAAACCTTTTCAGGACTCTTGCTTCTTGGTGGACCAAAAATCTCTCTCACACTGCAAAAATCACAGTTAAAGGAGCATCCCCTCATAGAAGCAATTGATGCAAGAGTTCCATAAAGCCAATCAGCCAATCTTCTCTTTTTAAAATCCAAAAGTGAATAATCTGGCTCAACCAAAGTATCTAAATCCTCAACTCTTTCACCAGCTACAATTCCTCTTCCTTCCTCAATCAAACGAACAATTGATTTTTCTCCCTCTCCTGTCAAAACAGCATCAGCATGTTGAATAGCTTCCTCAGGCATGGCAGTAACATGCATGCCCCCCATTATCACCTTAAGATTTGGATTTGTCTTTCCTCTGGTTCTTAAGTCTCTTAATCTATCAGCAAGTTCATACGCTCTTGGAGCAGTTGAAGTTAAAGCAGTAATTCCAACAGCATCTGCCTCAAGAATTTCAGGCTTAAATGTGCCGCGTTTTAAAACAGAGCGAGAATCCTCATCATAGCATCTCACACCCCAATCTGGCCTTTCTGTTCTTACAGTTGTAGCTAAATAAAGAATTCCAAGCGGATAAGTTCCAAGCGCCTGGAAAGGCTTAAACCCTATTTCAGGATGAACAAAAGCAACTTTTTTTGGTTTCATAATAATTAATAAATTTTAATTGCGATATTAGAACAGAAATACTCTGAATTAAAACCTTTCGATTTGCAGTTTATTGCTAAACATCGCAAAATTCCTTAGTCAGGAATTTTGGGAGACAGAAAATAAATAATTTTAAACATTATTTTCTGTATCGCACGGAAACTGAATTTTTTCTTTTTTCTTTCTTGGAAGAATATGAATATGTGCATGCATTACAATCTGCCCTGCTGCCTCTCCTGTATTTACAACAATATTAAATCCATCTGCTCCCTGCTTAAATCTGATTTCAGCAACTTTTTTGATAGTTTCAATCAGCTCATTTCCTAAAATATCCGGCATCTCAACCAAGTTCTCGTAATGTTTCTTGGGAATAATTAGTGTATGCCCTTTTGTCTTTGGATTTACGTCAGGAAATGCAATGAAATTCTCGCTCTCATAAACAATTTCAGCAGGAATTTCTTTTCTTGCAATCTTGCAGAATATACATTCTTCTTTTTCTTTTGCCATATTTTTTTATATTTTTTCAGTTTATAAATTTTCAGTTTATGTGTCAGAAAAATTATTTAATAAAATTAGTTAATTAAAAATAAAAATATAATAATATAAATATAATTAATGTTAATTCAGGGTTTTTCCCAAGCCATATGCTTCCCTGTTCTCAGAAAATTATCAAGAATCTCAAGCTCATGATAAATTCCTTCAATCAAGTCATACTTCTTTGCTTCTTCCAAGCTCACCCAGGCAAATTCAGAAAGCGCAGAACATAATTTTATCTCGCCAGAACTATAATCAGCATATAAGCTTATTACTAAAGTAGGAATTCCGTCAGTTCTGACAAATGCCAGGCTTGTGACATATCCTATATTATTAATTTCAATTCCAGCTTCCTCTTTAATCTCTCTTTTTACAAGAGTCTCGATAATATTATACCACTGCTTCCCATCTTTTGTGTCTGTCTGCTTTAATATATAATCCAAAACTTCTAGCTTTCCTCCGGGCACAGTCCACTTTCCAGGGGAGTTTTTTTCCCAGTCAGCTCTTTTCACAATAAGAAACTTGCCCTCTTTTATAACAATTCCTGTTGCAACAACATAGTGCGCCTTATTCTTGTCATAATTCATATTCCAGCACAACAATCTTTATATAAAAACAATTGCTCAAAAAATTTGAGTAAAATGGCGGAAATTGAGAAAAAAATTTTAAGATTATTCACAGAAAAAGAAAAACTGAAATTCTCAGAGATAGAAAAATTATTAAAAATCCGCTCAAATAAGCTGGCTTATTATCTAAAAAATCTTATTAAAAAAGGCATCCTTGAAAAGCAGAATGAGAATTACAGGCTGACAGAAACAGCAGAAAATTTAATCCCGTATTTTTCTGAAAAAACTTCGCCTCTCCCGGTAATTCTAATCAGAATTGGAAACAATAAAAATTGTTTTTTATGCAAAAGGGAAAAGCGCCCGTTCAGAGACAAGCTTTCTTTGCCGGGCGGAAGGCTTCTTGTAAATGAGTCTATAAAAGAAGCAGTAAAAAGGATAATGAAGGAAAAGTATAATATAAATGCAGAATTAAGCAAGATAATTTCAGTCAGCCTAGAAATTGTAAAAAGAAAAAGCAAAAAAATGCACTCTTTTATCCTTATTCTGGTTGAAGCCATGACAAAAAATAAAGTCAAACTGGAAAGTGCTGCAAAAAACAGGAAAAATATTATCTCAAGCGATTACAAGCTGATAGCAAGCAAGCCAAAAGAAATAAAAATAGAAAATTTTTATACTAAAGTATAACTTGCAAGCATCTTTGATAAGATGCAAAGAAAGGGCCCATGGTTCAATGGCAGAACACGAGGCTGGCAGTCTTGGGATTCGGGTTCGATTCCCGATGGGTCCATAATATTATAATTGCATAAAGCAATTATAATTGGAATCGAACTAAGGAGTGAATTCTTCAGAAGAGAACCTGGGTTTTGGCGAGCAATTTCATTTTAGTATTTTAATTATAATTTAGAAATGAAGTTGTTCGGAGCTGGAAATAACTAGAAACCCGCCGGAGGTTTCCAGGTTCGATTCCCGATGGGTCCATCTCTAATTTAATTAGTGGAATCGAACAGCAGATTTTTAAACAGGAAAAAATATAATTATAAATGAACAATGAGATAATATTTATGCCACTAAGATTATTTCTGTCAAGCATAATATTTATTTTAGGGGCATACTTAATTCAGGTTCTCTCAAAATTAAACAAATGGGGAAAGTTTGCAGACAAAACCAAGAATATTATGCTGGCTCTTTCCATTCTCTCGCTTTTTGGTTTTGCAATGTTTACTTTATTCAAATAAAAGCAAGAGTTAAAATATCAATAAACTTTATAACAATCGAATAAATTATAATTCTAATTAATGTCAAATAATCACACAACAAAAATAAACAATTTAATTAGTTATTATTTGCAGCATTATTAATTAATCTGGTTTGAAATTAATAATCAAAAAAGCATAAGAAAAGCTTTTTAAATTGCTAATTCCTGTATATATTATGGCAGCAGAGTTGATTTTATCAATTCCGTATTTTATTTCAGCAATAGTTTTCGCTCTTGGAGCGTCTATTATGCACCAGCTTTCAATTCTAAATCACTGGAGCTCAAAAACAATTAAATATACAAAAATAATTTTTCTTGTGCTCTCTGTAATCAATCTTATATTTTTTGCATATCTTTTTGTTAATGGGCTTATTTAAAATAATGTTAATTTTAGGTGATTAGTACAAATCCGCACTAAACTGCTTTCTAGCAATAAAATAATTCAACCAATTAAAAATTGTTATTTATTGACTAAAATTATCGAATATGATTATTGATTTTTTATTCTTTTATTATTAATTGTAAATTTATGTTATCAAAAAGCGAATGTATAGTACTTTTTTATTAATATCTTTGAGTTTGACTTGTTTTTAAGCATTCTTGATCCAAAATGTATCAATTACTTAATTTTCTTGCCAAATCTTAATCTAAATTTAAATTTGAGGTTTCTTAAAATAGAATAAATTTTCTTTATAATCTTATCCAAGATTATTACAACAAGAGTTATGAATGCAATTATTATAATAATTTTAAACGCATTACTGTTAACTTTTGGCATTTCTATTCTTTTAACCTCAAATACATCACTGCTTGATGCGCTTATATTATTGTAAGATACCCTCGAGTAAAATGCATATTTTCCATCAGGAAGCTCATTTATCCTTATGCCTCTTGTAACTGAAATCTCCTTGCCAATAAACATGCTTTCATCTTTAAAGAACAAAATATTTCCTTCAAAATCTTTAATAGCATAATAAAGAAGAATATCTATATGCTCCAAATCACCCATATTTTTTATATTAATCTTGGCTCTCACTTCCTCATTTGGCTGAACTGCTTTGTCAATTACTGAAGTTTGTATGTCAAATAAAGGCTTTCTTTCTTTTACCTCTATAATTATATTGACAATTTTTATAATGTCTTTTCCCTTTATTATCAACTTTCCTAAATACACATCTGGTTTTTCATCATCTTTGGCAAAAATGCCAAGATTTATTATTTTGGATTCTTTTGGTTTTAAATTAAAAAAATCCTCACTTATTGCAACAAATCTTCCTATAGATTGCGCTTCTATGCTTATATTTATCGCATTATTTCCTGTATTGGTAATTTTCAGAGTTTCCTCTTGGGTTTCGCCCTGTTTTATTGTAACTTTAATCAGGTTCTTGTCTAATGTGAAGCTTGATGGAAGAATGTTTCTTCCGCCACCTCCTTCGCGAGTTTCAGAATATATTTCAACAGGAGTTTCTTCTGCAGAATAATAAAAAAAACCAGAAACAGAAAAAATTAAAATTCCTCCTGAATAGTTTATTATCTGACAAATGGATTGAGAACAGACTTCTCCATTTCTCAATATTCTTGGATTGGTAAAATTAAGATTATATAAATACAAAACTGCAGGCTTGTCAAGGCTTGTAAGGGCGCTTGTATTAATATAAATATAATTATAGGAAAGATTAATATTATTATCAAGATTCACAATATTATCATTAA
This sequence comes from Candidatus Pacearchaeota archaeon, assembly GCA_016866995.1. GTDB lineage: Archaea > Nanobdellota > Nanobdellia > Pacearchaeales > GW2011-AR1 > VGKQ01. The sequence goes on along the minus strand of VGKQ01000016.1, from coordinate 75 downwards.
CATCCTGACTTAAATTAATAGTTTCAGAAAAAATAATTTTTCCGCGGCTTGTCTCAACTATTTTTCCAGTTTTAA
>VGKQ01000015.1 GCA_016866995.1 Candidatus Pacearchaeota archaeon | reverse complement strand
ATTATGCTTCTTACAAAAACAATTCCAAGAATCAACATTATTAATGCAAGAACAATAATAACAATTGTTCCTATGCTTAACTCGATTGCTCCTTTTTTATTCATTTTCTTCTTCTATTTTTCTTTTCCTTTTTTCTTGTCACAAGCTGAATTAAATGCCCGATTAAAGCAACAATAATTGCAGCAATAATAACTTTAATGCTTAATGTCCATATTCCAATAATTAAAATAATTAATGCAAAAATATGCAGTGCTAGATTTAATGGATTTTTATGTATCTCACAGATTTTTATGCACATCTTTTTTCTTAATAAGTTTGTGGGTTTTATAAATCTTCCTAATAAAAATGGAGATGGAGGGAATCGAACCCTCGACACTACGGTCTTCAGCCGTATGCTCTCCCACTGAGCTACATCTCCATGCAAAAGCAAGATTTCCGATGTTTTTAAAGATTTTTAATCAAATTTTCAATTTCTTCAATGTCTTTCTCAGAAACAACATTCTTGTAAAGCTCATTAACAAGCCACAGCCCGCTTTTCCTTATTTTTTCCTTGGGAGAAAATAATCCAAGCCAGTTTTCGCTTGGCTTGCACTCTTTGCATAAAGAAATAGTTGAGATAATTTTAGACTCTATCTCAAGCCTTTTTTCCTTGTCTTCAACAGGAAAAACAAAAAAAATGAAATTTTTCTGTATGTAATCTGAAACTTCTTTCTCTGTTTTCTTTAATTTTTCAAAATCAATTTTTTCTGAAAAATCTTTTTTTGCCTGAGAAGTTGTCAAATCTATTTCCCACTTGCTGAGAAAAGCATCCTTATTCTTGTTCAGCAATGCTCTTCCAATATTTTTCCTGAAAATGCTTCTGTCTTTGTTTTCATTCAGAAAATGCTGCTTTAATCTGGATGGCAGCTGATTTTTTCCAGTATGTGTTCCTATTCTTACAATCCTGTTTGTTCCGTGCGCCTCTTCTCCTTTCTCAAACAAAACATAAATTCCGTTTCCAGGAATTTCTTTATCATTAAAAGGAAAATTTATTTTTTTACCTGAAAAAATCTTGTGCAATTTTTCGCATTCACTGCTCATTTTTCTCCTTCAAAAATTTTAACTGCTTTCCTATCCCAAGCCCTTCAAGCGGAACTTTAAAATTTTTAATTTCTGGAATAAGAAATTCTCTGTATTTCTTGCCAGCTAAAAAAATTATTTCATCCTTTTCCAAATCTGAAACATTTTTTAATTTTTCAAGAACTTTTTCACTCCAAGCCTTTCTTTCTTCAATTTTCATTCTATTAAGAGTTTCATTATACGGCTCTATTTCTTTCTCGAGTTCAAGCAAGCCATGCTTTGCAGATATCACAAAAATCCTGTCAGCATTAAGAGATTTTGCATATTTCAGATTAAGCCTGAATAAATTGCTAGAGTAAATATTTCCAGCCTTTGCCTTTTCTCCAAGCTTTTTGCTTGAACACGCTATTAATACTATTTTCATGAATTATTAATATATGCACAATTTTTAAGCTTGTCTATGATGAGAAAATGAATTTTAATAAATATATTATTTCATCACAATAATATTAATAAATTCATCTAAGTAAGCTATGAGATGCCACTTAAAGTATTATTATGCGATGAAGTAGATAGATGGAAAACTCCTGTTTTAGTTCTTAAACGCAAATATGATACACAGGTACAAGTAGTTGAAAAACAACATCAAGCATTAGATTTATTAGCACAAAGAGCTTACGATGTTGTGGTTATTGAACCATTTAGAGATGCGCATATTTTTCTCAAAGAAAATCCTTTTCTAGATATTGCAAAAGATGCAAAGAGAAGGAGAATTCCAGTTGTGTTAGCAACAGCATTCTATGAACGTGACTTGAAAAAAAATGGACTAGTTGAAGGAAGAGATTATGATGCTTACCTTGGGAAACCATTTGATATCAAGGAATTTGCAGATGTAATAAAGAGAGTTACTTCAGGAAAATAAAAGCTTCTGGCTTTCTCATGAGAAAGCGAGTTGGAAATAGGCCACATTCTGTCAAATTTCGTCGATAAACGAACAATTTGCGCTGACATTTGACTGTGCGGCTCGAAGCCTTGTACCTGTAAAGGCAGCCGTTTCATCATATCTCTCTTGTCTCAGCTTAACACAAGTTTCATAGCTCAAAGAGAGCTGTGTCGTTTCTGTTCTGGAGCTCTGCCTCGCGACAGAAAAGCTTTCGCTTTTTTACATTAATTGGTATGCGGACCTTCCTCAGAAATCAGTTCTCATATTTTTGAAAACTTGCTGATTTAACAGCAGATTTCCGGAATCAGCTATCCAACTCGCACAATTTCAAGAAAAAAAGAGTTTAAAAATTTAACTATGAGGAATCTCATCTAAATTCCACTGATTCAAATCTGGAGCTCTTGGAGTTATAGAATGGGGTGCTGTGAATCTAAGATGCGGGCAAAATTCACGCAAATCTTGATAAGCTTGAGATTGCCTGAATCCTTCATGATACTTTCTTTGCTCATCTGTATATCCAACTATTTTTCTGGCTGTTTCACTTGCCTCATGCGTATTTTTTGGAAGAGACAAGGAATTCCAAAATGCAACATAATGCCCAATTAATTCAATTGCAGCTTCTCTGTCAAATTTGGTTCTATTAACAAATCGCGGTGACTTATCCCCTCTTGCATCTGCTTCTTGTTGTTCATACCGCACTTCTTTCGGCAAATCTTCCCACACATACCATGCTACTTTTTCAACTAGCATTCCAATAGGAGTTTTTGATGATGGATTTAAATTATGCAGGAAAATTTTCCAGCCAAAATTCTGTCTAGTCAATTCATCGTCGCTAGTTTCTACTTTAGAACTCAAGTCATCTCTCTTTCCAACAACTTCGGCTGTTAAAGTTGATGCTGTCATATATCTAATCTAATATAACAAAACATCATATTTAAACCTTGTTTATTACTCCAAAATAAAAAATTTAGAAAAAAATAGAAAAATCAAACAAAGCAAGCGAGCCCAGACGAGATAAAAATTACCTCTCATATCCATAAATGGGTAGATGGATAGGATCTGACCTCCTTGCGTCAACAGGTACTCCAAAAAAATCATATAAATTTTCAGTATACCTCTTAGCGTCATCTTCAAGTCTGGAAGGATGCGAGCCTGCAAGCAATTCCTTTGATTCTTCAAATCTGTTTAATATTTCATCAATTTCCATTTTTTTCTCCTTAGAACCACATTCTGTATAACCCAAAATACCATCGCACACATATGATACTAATTTGCCTGCTCTTTTTACTTGTAAATTCCTTAAAATTAATTCCCTTCTTTGTGCTTTTAAATGATCAGGAAGTTTTTTTATCAAAACTACTGCAGAGAGAAGAGAATAATATGCATGATAAGTTCCGTCTTGTCTTGGCTCATCATCTATTCTCATATCACGATTGCTATCTGGGAATTGTGAATCAAACTCATTAAACATCTTTTCAAGTATTTGTCTTCTATGAATAGGAGACTGAAATTTAAAATTAGAATTAACACTTATCTTTCCAAGATCCAACTTTCCACACATTAAAGTTCTTCTCCATCTTTCAAACTCTTCTGATACCGTTATCCTATCTTTAATAAGCATGCCTAATTCAGCGCCTTCACTGTAATAATAAGGAGAAGGTAGAGAGTGTAAATCAACTTCTTTACATCTGCAGGTATCTCCAGGAGAATCTTTAAGCCAAACTATAATTTCAGAGCCTTGCTTAATATCATACTTTTCAAAAGAATCCTTAAAACAGGAATGAATTCTACTAATTTCATTAAAAGTCCCTTTTCTTCTCATGAAATCCCATACATTTTCCACTCTTGACATTTTAACTCCTAAAAAGTAATAGCCGAGGAGTATTTGATTTTTTACCCTAACCTGTGGGGTAGTTATGTATTTTCTGTCAGAAATGGAAGAATCTTAGACTCTGCTTTTGCCAGATGCTCAAAAAATGTTTCTTTTGAAATTCCTGTTTCTTTTGCTAATTTTTCCAAGTTTATCTGCTTTGGAAATTTATAATATCCTCTTTTAATAGCAAGTTTAATTGCCTGAAGCTGTTTTTCCGTGATGTCTGGAGTAATATGCGGAAAAAATATTTTATTTATTTTAGACTCTTTTATCTCTAGTAATTCTGAACTTCCAAAAGATTTAGAAGCATCAAATGCCTTTATCAACAATTCTCTTTTCCAAGCAGCAAGACACCAGTATTCAAAGCCATCTGGTTTTATTGTTATTGGCTTAATGTAGAAGATTTCTTTAGAAAATAATGGAGCAAAAACTTTATAATCCTTTAAGCTTTCTTCCTCGAGGGTTATTAGATAGTTATTGTATATCTCTAATTTTTTTAATAGTCTATTCTTTTTTAGTTCTCTAATAAACTGTTTAATATTTTTAGTTTGCCCTTCTGAAATATGAGTATTTGTCCATTGAAATTTATTCTTGCATTGATTAAATCCTAGCAAATAGATAAAATTAGTTATATTATACTTTTTGCATAAAGGGCTAAATGCACAATCTTTATGAAAAACCTTAAATTTTATAACCCACATATGTTAGGGATAGGAAATTTAAGTTTATATAACTTTCTAAGAAAAATCAAACAAAGCAAGCGAGCCCATCAGGGCGAGCTTTGGAGGTTTGAGAAAATTATTGCATATATCTTAACTATTGGACTTATATATCTTCTTTATATCCTTATAGGGGTTTGTGTTAGTGACTACATTGCTGTAACTCTCCATGTTGCTTAAGTCTTGAGGTTTCAAGTTCTCAGCATATTTTTGATGCCATGGTTTGAATTCCATAGCATTTTTAGGAAAGAATGTTTGATAGGACAAATATTTCGGAGGATTTTCTAAACTAGAATACCTTTCAAAAAGAGTAGGCTCTCTAAGAGGATTTTTGGGTGTTAACTTTATCTCCAATATAGTATTAGATAATTTATTATACTTAATATAAAAGGAAACATAAAAAAAACATCCATTTAGTAAGTCAGAAGTAGTCGCTTGCAGTTGAATCTCGCCATAAATTGAGTATATATTCTCTCTTTCAATGATATCTGAAAAATTGATATTCACTAAATTATAACTAACTAGGGGATTTCCATAGTAATAATATTTATTTTTCTTTAATTCATCTAATAAAATATTAGTATTATTCCTTATAATTACTTTAACATCTTCAATTCTCTTCTTACGTTGTTCATCTACCTTCAAGCTCTCCGAAATAAACACTAATGCCTCATCGCTATTCTTAAAAATGTTAAACTCTGCTTGAGATACATTTTTTATTTCTTCTTTTAATGTCCTAGCATTAAAATGTTCGTCATTTACTATAAATATAATTCTATCGCAAGAATTCTTCTCTACAAAATCTTTTATACTCAACCATATCAGGCTGTCTTTTAAGCCATTATCTCCTCGCCCCGCATCAAATGGAGGTATTTTTAGTAAAGCCCTTTCTAAGACTTCTTGAATATCTATTTTTTCAGGGACAGGGATTAAAGAGAGCCCATTCTTTTTTAGAGTAGGAATATATTTATTTTTGAAATAATTATAAAAATCAAAATTCTCGATTTTTCCAAACGCAAGTTTAGATAACATTTTTATTCCAAAACGTTTTGCAATTTTATTTATTTCAGATCTTGCATCTTTAAACTTTGAATAAACAGGAGTTATTTTTTGATAAATGCACTCATCAAATACCACTTCAGGAATAAACATCTTTATAATTCCTTTTACACTTATATTTTTTCCAAGAAATTGATTTATATTTGCAATTGCAGGCGAATCAAAAGGGTCTCCCTCATCATATCCGGAATTTCTTAATATGCTTGTATCAAAAAATATGTGGTATTTCATTAAGAAATTAGTTTAATAGACATTTTAAATTTTTATATGATATACTAGTCTATTAGAAAAAAATAGAAAAATCAAACAAAGCAAGCAGGAAAAGGCAAAATGGAAATGGAACATAAAGTGAGGCTTTTAGTAGCTGCGTGCTGAAATTCTCGGGTTCTCGAATCTTACACACCAGCTCTATCAACGTCATCTTCTTTGACGGCCTTAGTTGGGTCGTTTTGCGGATCGCTTCGAGCTTAGATGCATTCAGCTCTTATCGATACATTGCGTAGCTGCCCAGCCTCCCCATGAGAACTGGTAAACCAGAGGCAACCGAGTCTAGTTCCTCTCGTACTATAAACTCGTTCCACTCACCCAACAACACACCTAGTAGATATCATACAAACTGTCTCGCGTACTTACTCAAAACTTATTTATTTGTTTTGTGTGGACTATACCTTCATCCCAAATTTGTAAAAATTTGGGCGATCAGCGTCTTAATGATTTATTAATCATTCCAGCACTTTCGTGCTAAGTCTCTGCGGGGTTAAAGATTTTTATCTAAAATTAATTTGCTATAACATTTGTTAACTCTTTAGCTTTTTTTCTGCATCTTTGTGCATCATCTAATTTACCAGCTTTTTCATAAAGTCTAGCAGCACGATAATATGCATCTGCAGATTCTACCTCGCAAGATTGTTTATAAGCTCTTGCTTGCCTTGATAATAGATTATTCATAAATAATTAATTTATATTAACTATTTAAAAATATTGTATATTAATTCTAGCGAAATCTCAACTTCCCTCAGTATTGCCATAATTTCAACAGTTAGTAAAATTAAGGTTTCACTGATATGAGCTGATTTTATTTTTCACCGAGTTGCCTCGATGCAACGCCGCGTTAATTACTTATTTATGCTTGCTAATTTTTGGTTTATACATTTTTTATTAAAAGGATTTAGATGGGTTTAAATTGACGTTCTTAACCCAGCTAACGATCCCTTTTAATGCGTGAACTCCGACACCCTTGGCTGCTTGTGCACAGCCAGGATAGGAAGAGCCGACAGCGATGTACCAAACCGCACCGTCAATATGGACTATCGGGTGCGACAAGCCTGTTGTCCTTAGAGTATCTTTTCTGTCACAATGGCAGCCCATTAAAAGCTGTCCATGGTTCGCTAAGCCCGACTTTCATCCCTGCATTCCGTGTTGTTTGGAATACAGTCAGACAAGCTTTTGCCTTTGCACTCTGCTCCAGATTTCCGACCTGGATGAGCTTGTCGTTAGGCCCTAGAGATATCTTTTCTCCAGGGTGCCGCCCCAGCCAAACTACCCGCCTGCTGCTGTTCTTTTTCAAGTTAGCAACTCCACAAAAGATAAGTAGTATTACACTGTTGCTCCCCTTCGCCAAAACTAAGGTTCGACGCTCCTACTTATTCTATGTACCCTCTATAAAGCTGCAACAACAAGTTGTAGTAAAGATTCATAAGGTCTTCGCTTCCCACTAGGCGTCACCGGCATTTTCACCGGTAAGTGAGTTCGGAAGGTTCTGGTTAGGGACAGTGACTACCACGTTAAACCATTCATGCAAGTCGCCATTCAGACGACAAGGTATTACGCTCAATTATTTTTTGTTACAATGTTAATTTTCTTCAAAATAAACTCTTAATTAACTTCCAATACATCTTGTTCTGGATTATCAATTAATTTTTTATTTCAGAATTTTAACAGCGAATTAGTTATCTAATTTCTTTATCTCGCGGTAAAGTTCGGACTTTATCTTCACAAGTTAATGTGTCGAGCATAAAGTCTCTGAGGATTCTAGAATTAACTAAAATAGCTTATGCATTCGCAACAAGCCAATTTACTTTTGTTCTTTCCTTCCTTCCTTTTCTCCAACCAGTTGAATGTATCATCCTCTCAAGAAAACCTCCCTCTATATAGGGTTTTCTTAGTTGCTCTAAATGAGCATTTATCTTATCCAATCTGTTGGTATCATAGTTGGGAACGGATTCTCTAACTAGTTCTAATTGAGCAGTTCTATAACCTAAATTATAGATTTCTACTAACTTTCTTAATCTATTTATTAATGTCATAAAAATCACTCAATTAGTTTATTTATAAATCTTTCTAATTCTAGCCTTTCCTGCTGATTGTCCGCAACGTCAGAAATACTTCTTATTTCTGAACGCCCCAAAATTTTACAATTTTGCGGTTTGATATTGTTACTCCTCGCTCGCCCTGATGGGCTCGCTCGGAATTATTAATCCAAAATAACCTTTAATTAACTCCAACTCGCTTTTAGAATTGTTATTAATTAATTTTCTATCTTGCAAATAATTTTTTAGTAATCAAATATTCTCGGATGTTCCAGCAAATAGCTCGATTTTCTTCATTTGGTTTATTTTGGGAATTGTTTACCTACTATTCAGCTTGAAGCATTTTATCGACGATAAAATGTAAGGCAACGTAATCTTACTTCACCTTAAGAGCCTCATAGTTAGGCCCGCCGTTTGATGGGTCTTAGCTCTCTTGAAAGAAAGTTTGAAGCACCACCACTGGGCAGGTTTCACCGGTTATACTAGTCCTTTCGGGTTTGCAACCGGCTACGTTTTTGGTAAACAGTCGGGCAGTCCGTGTTATTGAAATCTACCAATGCCTTCTACTAATTCAAAGACAAAGATAGACACCCCTTCTACCGAAGCTACAGGGCCAATATGCCGAATTCCCTTAACCAGTTTCGCCTTTCACGTCTTAGCCTTCTTAGCCAGGGCATCTGTGTTGAATCTTGGTACAGCTTGCTTATATCTATGCACAACCTTTTCACGGACTCCTGGAATCATAAGATTCAAAATAAATTCATTTATATCTTAGCATTACACTCCACAAATTTCTTTACCTCTAGCTCTCTCGAGCCTCTGACTATCCTGAAGTTCAATCGTGCACTAAACAATACAAGCAAGTCAAGGAATATTAACCTTGTGTCCAGTCGACGTGCTCAGTTAAGGCACATCTTAGGTGCTGACTAACCCTTGGCTAAATGTTATTGCCGAGGAAACCTTGCCCTTTCGACGTTTTCCGATCTCAGGAAAATTGGATCTTACTTCCACCAGGATTTGCATTCCTTCCTGCTCCACATTTTCTTTAGAAAATGCTTCTGCGCAGAAAAGACGCCTGTCTACCACAACACTCTGCTGAGTGCGTCTATAGTATCGGTATTATGCTTTAGCCCCGTCAATCTTCTCCGCCAATAACCTCGATAGGTGAGCTGTTACGCTTTCTTTAAAGGGTGGCTGCTTCTAAGCCTACCTCCCTACTGTCTCAGGTTCTCGACAAGATTTGTTACACTTAGCATAAATTTTGGGACCTTAACTATAGTCTCCCTTGTTCGGGTCTCGGAACAGCACCTTACGCGCTGGCCCCGATTCCCATTTTTCAGCATACAAGTTCTGAGTTGGAAAGAATTCCGTAGGAAAATTCCTCTGCAAATTCTGTCCGTACTTTACCGCATATGCAAGATAAAATGAGACTATACGGAGGCATATTTCGACAGGAACCAGCCATCGCCAGATTAGAGTGGCTTTTCACCCCTAATCCCAAGTCATCCAAGTGCATGTACACAACACTAGTTCAGGCCTCCATCCCCCTTTCGGAGAACTTCGCCTTGCTCAGGAATAGATCATCTGGCTTCGGGTCTCTATCCTGTGACTCTCGCCATTTCTGACTTGCTTTCGCTTCGACTTCAATTTAATCTTGCCACAAGAATGAACTCCCTGGCCCGTTTTTCAAAACGTACGTTACGACTCAATCTGTTACTTTAAAACCTTAATAAAAACTATAATTAATAATAACATCATTAAAAAATAATTTATTGTTAAGGCGAAATAACATCTCTGTTATTTTCTTTATCTCGCGATAAAGTTCGGACTTTATCTTCATCTCTCGATGTTTGGCATAAAGTCTCTGAGGATTCTAGAATTAACTCTAATTTATCACTACATGCTTTTATTTTGCTAGCCAATGTGTCTACTGGAGTACTATAAGATGCTAAGTCTATTCTAACCCATCGCCCTCTCATGGGGTTTTGTGGATCATCAAAGTCTAAAGTATCTTCACTTAAATAAGCCGTAATTCCATCTCGTAAAACATAGGTCCAGCTTTCTCTTGCTTCTGTGCCTACAATTCTTTCATTAATATCTTTGATATGCTTCGTTGAATACTCGATTCCTAGACAAAATCCTCTTCTTTTTAGAAAAACATTAATCATTTTTGATAAATTTAAGAATCTATCTCCTTCTTTCATTTGTCCAGTTTCTAGTCTTGCCCTATATAGTTGTTCCATACAGCTAGCAAATCTAGCGACTTATAAATCTTTCTATTTGTCATCACTCTAAAATTATTAATTCTAGCCTTTCCTGCTGATTATCCGCAATTTGATATTATTACTCCTCGCTCGCCCTGACGGGCTCGCTCGGAAATTATTAAAACAAATCTTAATTAACTCTAATTCACTTTTTTGGAGTTGTTATTAATTAATCTTGCAAACAATTTTTTAGTAATCAAATATTCTCGGACTTTCCAGCATATAGCCAAATTATTCGCGGCGTTTTCACCGCCGTAACGAGCTGTAGCTGTTAGATTTCAAGTCTTTTCACCCTCTATTAAGAGTACTTTTCAGCTTTCCCTCGCGGTACTAATGCGCTATCGGACTTGAGTTGATATTTAGGGTTAGTGGTTAATTCCACCATGTTCATGCTTCCAATCCGGGAAGCATTACTCAATAGAGCTCAGCATCTTATTTTCATCTACGGGACTGTCACCCTCTGAGGTAGTTCTTTCCAGAACACTTTAACTCAATAAGGAAGCCTAATGCTCAACCACATCTCCTCCGCTTTTTCAAGCAAGGATTCAGTTTGCCCTGTTCCCTTTTCGCTCGCTGCTATTAAGGGAATCTCTGTTTTGATTTCTTTTCCTGCCGGTACTAAGATGTTTCAATTCCCGGCGTGTGCTTCTATTTCTAGATAAACTTGTTTACAAATTCGGAAATCTCAGGTTCAAAGCTTGCATGCAGCTCGCCTGAGCTTATCGCAGCTTGCCACGTCCTTCTTCGCAACTCAAACCAAGCTATCCGTCTAACAGCATATAAAAAATATGCTCCAATTTTCCATTATTCGAATATAAAAATATTCGACGCCTTTTCCTGCTTGCTTCATTGAATATGTTTTGCTTCTCAGCATGATAAGCCAATCTTATTGGCTCACCATTTCACATTGATGTGAATATGATTTGTGATTTATACTTTTACTTCTAAACCTAATTGTTTATTTATTTCTGTTGCTCTCTCGTCTGTTACTCTTATGTATCCTTGTGCTATTAGCATTCCTGCTAGTGCATTATCTGCAGCATCATCAGCTTGTAGCGCATCGGGCTTTCCATCTTCCCCAATATGTGCATAATATACCCATTCTGTCATTTTGTTTTTCTTATCTTGTTTAATTTATCCATAGAAAACTATGGACCTGCCGAGAATCGAACTCAGACCCCTTCCTTGCAAAGGAAGAATTCTACCATTAGACTACAGGCCCAATAATAGAACCGGGTTTTCTCGGTATTTAAATTTTGTCAATCCTTTCAAGATTTTTCTTCTTGAAATTCATTTTTGAAAATGATAACCAGAACTCATTGTAAATGAGGCAAAGTTATTTGTAATTTAATTGCTTAAAATTTATTTTAAATTTTTAGGAGGTGATCCATCCGCAGGTTCCCCTACGGATACCTTGTGACGACTTAACCTACCTTGTCTTACAAAGGTTTGTCTTTTACAAGCCTCATCAATGCAAAACTCGGTTGGTTTGACGGGCATTTCCTTTTTCACCAATATAATTGGTTACTTGGTTCCCCACAGTACAGACGGTTTTCCCGTATACTGCGAGCCCCAATGCATTTGCTCTTTCAAAACCCGAATTTCTTCAAAATTAATGTTTCCCTCTCGAGAGAGTTCAACAATTTTCTTAAATAATTCAAAGTCTGTTTTTCTACTTGGTATTTTTGGAGAATTTTTGCTAAAAAATGGAATTATCTTTTCAATAATTTCTTTTTTATTCTGAACTTCAAATCTATAACAAAGAGAATGGTTTTTTCTTTTGTCTCTTTGAATGTAAACTTTTCCACATCCAAAGAATTTTGCAAGTTCATCTAAAATTTCCTTGTCTTGATGACGAAGTTTTAAACTGAATTTTAGTTCAACTTTTGCTCTTCTTCCTGTTTCATTTATTCTAACATTAAAAGAGCCTTCTCCATCAACTAAACCAAGTATGTAGTTTTTATCAAGCATTAGGTTTACCCCCTTCTCTTTTAGATACTATGAGGTAAGCTGACTTCCTATTTATCTTTATGTTTTAATTATAAAGTTAAAAAGGATCTCCCAAGGTTACTAAGTATTCTTTTTCATTCATCCAAGTCAAGAGTTTTAATGAATTTCTTTCCACCACCGACCCGATATGGAAATCATTCCTCTTATCTATCTCTTACGAAATACGAGGCTGAATTTTGTCTCAAGCACTTCAGCTTTTCTATTACTAGAAACGCCTGCTTTTTTGACTACGAGTAAGGATTTTCACCTTATAGATTACTTAGCTTCTTGGCACATTTATTTCGGTGTGTGCAAGGAGCTTTGACTTATTCACCGTTCGCTGATAACGAACGATTACTACGGATTCCAGCGTCATGAGGCTAGGTTGCAAGCCTCAATCTGAACTCGGCTGCACTTTATGAGATTAGCTTCTCTTTTCAGAGTTGCAGCTCATTGTATGCAGCATTGCCGCGCGCGTGTAGCCCAGGGCATTCGGGCCGTACTCACCTAACGTAGCCCACACCTTCCTCCTGGTTGCCCAGGCAGTCTGTATAGAGTGCATCTTTTTCAGATAGCAACTATACACATGGGTCTCGCCTGTTACCTGATTTAACAGGTCATCTCACGACACAGGCTGACGTCGGCCATGCAACTCCTCTCGGCGTGTCAGGTAAGCCCTTCAGACTGACCTTCATTCTGCCGTCGGTCCTGGTGAGGTTCACGGTGTAGAATCTAATTGAACCGCACGCGTCACCCGTTGTAGTGCTCCCCCGCCAATTCCTTTAAGTTTCGGCCTTGCGGCTATACTTCCCAGGTAGCGCACTCTTCGCCTTCGCTGCAGCCCTGCAACCTCTCGAGGAGGTCACAAGGTTTAGTGCGCAGTGTTTACTGCTAGGACTACTTGGGTATCTAATCCAATTTGCGCCCCTAGCCTTCATCCCTCACTGTCAGAACCGTCATCGTAAGGTGCCTTCGCTGGTGTTAGTCCACTTAAGATTAACGTATTTTACCACTACCTCAAATGTACTCCTTACGTCCACCGGTCTCTAGCTAAGCAGTATCCATTGCAATCTCTGCCCTTAAGAGACAGAATTTCACAACAGACTTGCAGAGCAAGCTACGGATGTTTTAGACCCAATAATTGTGGCTGCGACTTGGACCGCCGGGATTACCGCGGCGGCTGGCACCGGTCTTGCCCAGTCCTTATTCGCCAGCCTTTTTACAGCTGGCAAAAGTTTTTCCAATACGGAAAAACACTCTGGCTCGCTTTGTCACGCTTGCGCGCATTGCAAAAAATCCCTAACTGCTGCACCCCGTAGGGCTACGAGTAGTGTCTCAGACTCGTTCTCAGGGCTTCCCCGCTAAGGGCCCTTACTGATCAATGGCTTGGTGGGCTATTACCCCGCCAACAACCTAATCAGCCGCAGACTCATCCTTTGGCTCGAATTTCAGAGATATCTCATTCCAGAAAACATCTCCTATCAAGTATTAATGTCAGTTTCCCGACGGTATTCTTGACCATAGGGCAGATTATCTACGTGTTACTGAGCAGTACGCTCTCTCTCAAGAAACTTGCATGTCTAAGTGCAAGCCAGATAGCCGCAGCCGCCAGCAGGATAAACTGGATTTACATTGTATTTCCATATAAAAATCAGGCAAGTGATTTTTATTCCTGAATTATTTATCAAAACTTTCCTATTGGCAACTGAACTACAACACTCTAGATTATAAAATTAAATAATTCACAGCAATTCAATTAAAATAATTAATCCAAATAAAAATATTTAGGTAATATAAATTAATCAAGAAATTGCTCATTTATTAATTTGTATAAACTAGATAAGTAACTTTGCTACATCATACCTTAATCATTATGACAGCTAAGGCACTCATTCTAGTTATCATTTTAACAAGATTTTACTTAAAAATTAGTTTATAAATGTTTCTATAATTTACGAGAAAAAAGATAATTAAGGATGTGGAATACTGCCTGAAAAATCAAATCCATATCTTTTCTCTAACCAACTACATAGTTTGTCATATCCATATCCAACTCCCGCACCAATAGGAGCTAAGAAGGGATTTATAGTAGAAGCCAAAAATCCAAACATAAGCGGAGTAATTAATGGTCCTACAATATCTTCAAGTTTTATCTGTTTCATTTTAAATTTATAAATTTAATTAGCTTAACAATAACCTCTCACTACTTTTAATTTATCCCGTACATGTACTGGCTATTAGAAAGCCTTAAATAATATAAAAACACCATATTATTATGTGGAGATTAAAATATGAATATACTCATTCAGATTGTAAATATACAGGTAAGTGTAAAAAATTAAATGTCACACTCTCAACTTTTCCTATAAATAATTTTACTAAAAAAGAAAAATTTTACTTAATAGCAATTCATACCTTACATGGAAAACCAGAAAACATAAAAAAATATATTTCTTATATAAAAAAAATTTCAAAAAGAACAGAACAGATTTCAGAAAATATCATTTTTTCGTTGATAGATACAAAATCTAACATTCAATATTATAAACTTTTTTATAACCCCCAAATAATTTATATAAGTCCTATAATTCATAAAGAAGGAAAGGAATATATAGAAATTGCAAGTTGGGATAGAAAAATCTTATCAAATATTCTGTCTTTTATTGAAAATAGCAAAAATACAATTCTATTTAAATTTCTTTCTTTTAAAGAAGACAAAATTAGAGATGTTTTCTTAATGAGAGCAATACCAAAAATTACAGAAAAACAAAAACAAGCTTTTGAACTAGCAATTAAAAATAATTATTATAACTATCCTAGAAAAATTAATTTAGGACAGCTTGCAAAAGCGATGAACATCTCAAAGTCAAATTTTCATGAAATATTAAGAAGAGCAGAGTCAAACATCTTGAGATACTTTATTTAAAACGAGCGAACGAATTATTATCCACCAAACATTCTCCTAAACCAATTCAAAACTTTCTGAATAAGTCCTTCTGATACACACTTCCCAGAAACACAAACATTGCTTGAACACTCAAAATTATTATCACAAGCTTCATCTGCATTTAACTGAGAATCCATAATTAAATCTGTATTACAATATAGCCCCTTGCTTCTCACTCCCATTGGGAAGCATTTTCCTTCATACAAACAGCCATATTTACACTCTTCTGTAAAATTCACAATATTGCATTTTTCCCTGCATTTTCCATCAGAACATAAGGTTTCTCCTTCCCCGCATTTTTCAGAACACTCAATTATTTTTCCATTTTCATCACACTTGCACCCTTTCTCACATGAAAAACTCTCTCTATTAACTAAAAATGTTCCTGTTCTCGAAGCATAATCATATCCAAGAAATGAGATTGTAAATCCATCAACTTGTTTTTTCTCTCCAACATCTAAATTCACAACAGAATGTTTTCCTAATTCATTATTTTTTATCATATCAACATCAAGCAAAGCTTTAGGTCCTGCTCCAACACACTTCATAATTTTAGTAGGTGCCTGGCATGTACTTCCTGCAGGACATTCGCCCGCGGAACTTGTTTCTTTAATAACCTTTCCTGTTATTGATGCTTGTGCAACAGTTGCTCTTTCCTCAATCTTTTTTGTTTTGGTTGTTTCAATTTCCTGGCATTTATAAGCGATTAAATCCTTGAAGGTTATTTTCATCAAGTGAGTTTCATTCTCAGTTATCTTAACAGGCTGATAAACTTGCAACTTAAATTTTTCATTTAATTTTGCATATATTCCTTCTGTTTTTTTGCAATCCTGAGGACAAACAACTTTACAGACAGCTGGAGAAGCCTTACATTCTTTTCCTTGCTCGCAAAGAACTTTTTTTTCAGATGGAACAACACAAACTTCGCCTTCTCCTGATTCACAAATTCCATTCCCGCACATAGGCTTTACTATAATCTGCCGGCATGCTCCATTTTTACAATCATAGCAACCATCTTCCGGCCCGAATGTTTCTGAAGCAACTCTAAAAACACCATTGCTATACTGGCAGAAATATTCAGCTAATCTTCCTGACTTCTCTCCTTCTGTTATGCAATAATCTTCTTTTTCTACTTGGTTATTGCTCCCCCAGTCTAATCCAGATATTACGCCTTTTCTATAAATATCTTTTCCATCATCACTATCCTTGCAAGAAATTTTTTCAGAACAATCAAATTTTGCATATTCATTATTTCCATCTATTGTTGTATAAGCATAACCCCCACATGAAGATTTCCAGGTTATCTGCTCCCCAGCATATCCTAAAATAATCGCAGTGCAAATTTCTTTTCCAGAACAATAAGCTCTTTCATTTTCATAAGCAGTGTAGCATTTCTGCTCTTGATTAGAATTAGCAAACAAGCACGTCACTTGCTCTTTAATTTTCCCTTCACTTATACAAGCCCCAGCCGAACATCCTTGCGGACAGACATATCTGTCATATTCAACTAACTGATTGTCTCCTGAACAATAAGCCTCAAATAATAATGTATTTGTCTCGCATACATCTTCATGTTTAATATCTCCATCAACTAAATGTTTTCCAATAGTTATTCCTTTAACATAATAATTCTGTCCACCATCAGAATCAGAACATAATGCAATTGTAGGACATTCATAAATAGTACACCCATCACTGTCCTTGTTCCCAGTATCTTTCACTCCAGCACAAGTTGGGATGGAACATGGTTTAACAACAGCAGGACAGCTCGGGCATATGCAAATATTGTTCTTAACTTTACATTTTTCAGGCCCATAAACAGTTCCATCAGAACATTTTGTCGTCGGACATAAACACTTTCCATCAGAACACCCATTCAAACAAATTTTTACTGTCCATTTCTTTGCGTTATTCTCGCAAAAAGCCTCTGCAACATAGCAATTATCTCCTGAACATTTTTCTATATTGTTATATAACTCGCCAAAATAATTAACATAAAATTGCTCGTTTGTTCCTTCTAATTTATAAACACAAGCATCATTATAACTTAAAGATGTTCCATTTTCTGATACAATAACTTGTCCTTTAGCATAATAATTCACTCCATTATCAGAATCAGTGCATTGAGCAGAAACAAATCCAATTATATTTAATAATGCAAAACAGAAAATTAATAATGCCTCTCTTTTCATATAAAAGTTAACAAATTAAACTTTATAAATTTATTTATGACTTCAATCTAATTTGGATATTCTGCCTGAAATCCAAGCTCATCAGCCGCTTTTTTTATTATATCATTAACTGTTTTATTGTAAATCCAGTAAGCAACATCTTTAGCCATATCCAGATTATGAACAGCAACAACTCTTTTCTCAAGTGCAGAAATTCCAGCATCTCCAATAATTCTTCCATCAACTTCATAGGCAATTGACTGGACATTTAAAGGAGTTCCAGAAAGATAATTTTCAATTTCAGGAGGCAGTCTTCTTTTTAATATAGAATAAACTCTGGCAAGAGGGACAAAATCAGGTTTTTCTTTTCCATCTGGAGAAATAAATTTTGGATTTCCAAAATGATTTAGTGTTATTTTCCATCCTTCAGGTAGCACAATTTCAGGATTTGGATTTTCAACAAGAAAATCAACATCTTTTGTTTTTATTTCTCTTCCGTATAACTCAGAAGCAAGAGTTTTGTATACAAATCCTCCAATAACCCATATTTTTCCCCGCGAGTTTCTTCTCACAATCTCAAGCTGTTCACGAAAATCAGGTGTAAATCTTCTCTGTAAAATTTCAGTTAATTGTTCTGCTGTCATCTTCTCTTATTCAAAAATAAGGTTATAAATATTATTGTGTTTTCTTGGCGCGCAATCCTGTTACAATAAACCTTCCTTTTCCTTTTTTTGTTTCTCTTTTTATAGAAATTGAATATTTTTTGACAGGATTTCCATATTCAAATAAAGGCGCGTCAAGGGCATAATGGCTTTTTCCATCCAGCCTTTCCAGTTCTGAAATTTTTCCTGTTCTCTGCACAGAGCCGAGTATAATCCTTGCTATTTGATAAACAGGCCTCTCCTTTCTGCTTCTGTCTTCTTCAACATATCTTCTGTACATATCAATTGCTCTTTTTGTAACTGATAATTTCATTTTAAAACCGAAGAAGAAGGCTCCTGTCCATTTTTTATTAAATCATCATATCTTATTCTCCCCTGCCTGTAAACCTCCTCTGCAATTATCTTAATTTCAGGAACACTGGTATGTTCAGATAAATTTTTAATAGCTTTTAAATACCTCTCAAGAAATTCAGTGCAACACGGCTGGAAAATATGCTGCTGCAAATCTAACAATGCCTGCCAATCTGCATCAACATCTCCAGGCTCATTAAGATTTACAGTAATCATTCTACTTTCTTTTCCTCCTGCACCTCTGGCTTCTGCAAGTTCTTTAAATGAATGAAATATCTTAGTCATTTTAAAGAATTATTCTTCCTTCTCTATTTTCAAAATACTCTCAATTTTCTCAATATCTTTCTTCTTTTCTTCTTCCTGGCTCTTGCTCTTTTTTGGTTGCAATTCCTCGAGCTTCTCCCCGATAAATTCCTCCATTTCAGGAAGCTTCTTGTCAATATTTCTCGCTTTTAAATACTCGCGAGCAAGAATATAAAATATAACTCCAAGCGATTTGTTTGATTTGTTGTTTGCAGGCATAACAACATCAATGTCCTTAGTCAGATTGTTTGTGTCGCATATTCCCATAACTTTTATTTTCACATTTTTTGCATCATTCAAGGCATTCTTGTCAAGCCATGGGTCGCATATAAAAATCATATCTGTCTCAAAAAAATTAGGCAGGCTAGTATTTGTAATAATTCCTGCCGGATATTTTTTTGTAAATGCTCTTACCCCTGTCAGCTCAGAAAATAACTTGACAGCCCTCCATCCTGCCTCTCTCTTGCATACAACAATAAAATTTTCAGGCGAGTAATTTGAAAGAAATTTTGCTCCTTCTTTTAATTTTTCATCAATAATATTTGTATTAATAATTGCTATCCCATCAGCTCTTCTTCTGTAGACATATTTTCTCATATCAGGAGTTATCACCTTTGTTCCTATGTATGAGCCTGCCTTGACATAATCATCAATTGGAATTAATGTCCCTGTTTCTGATTTGATTTCTTTCTTCGTTTCTTTTCCTTCCTTTAATTCAACCTTTGCTTCTTTCTTCTCAATTTGAACTTTTTCTTCAATTTTTTTTAATTTTTCAGCCATCTCTTTCTTTTTCTCATCAATATTCTTCTCTGCTTCTTTTTTTGCAGCTCTGGCTGCCTTATTCGCGGCTTTCTCTTCATCTGTTAGTTTTTTTCTTCCCATGTTTGAATAAAAAGTTTCAGGAGTTGCTCTGGGTTTGTTTCAGCCAGTACCTGACTAAGTTAATTTAGTCAGAATTAGGGTGTTTAAAAATCTTTTGATTATTGCACAACACTGAAAAATGTTCTGTTTGTTCCAGAATTTGGCCCCCACATGCACAATGTATCAAGCCAGTAGTTTCCTGTCTGATTCACAGTAATTGGAGTAAAATGAATGGTTGAGTTTGTATACATCATTAAATTATATCTTAATGTCAAATTGCTGCCAAATGGAAGGATAGAATAGAAGCATTCTGAAATCTGATTAGTCCATAATGTTATATTAAGAAAAACAGGCAAAAATGCGGTTTGTACATATGCAGGGGGTCTTATAACTTTTATTGTTAAATTTGTCTGATTTACACAAGCTCCTTCTATACATGCATACGGGCAGTTAAACTGGAATTCAGTTGTTTTATTATTAAGACAATAATATTCTTTTAATGTTTTTCCGCTTAAACAAACATCTTCTGATGAAGATGTTGAATTTATTGTTTTTCCTTTCATATAATAATTCAAGCCGCCATCAGAATCATTGCAGAATTCAACCGGATTTTTTTTCACACAAGCCCCATTTAGACATCCATCAGGGCATTTATAAGAAGAAACCCTAATACTATTTGCTTGACAATAATACTCATAAATTATTGTGTTATTATAACAAAAATCAGAATAATTATAGCTGTATGTTCTCCAGCTTCCTGAATAAAGATATGAATAATAATAACTCGTTTTTCCAAAAACATAATAATCCAGCCCATCACTATCTTCGCATTTTGGCAGCGTATAATCTGGCCTGCAGCTTCCAGAATAACAGCCCCAAGCATATCCGCAATTATAATCAAAATAATTTATGCTTCCATTATTACAATAATACTCTCTTAATGTCTTATTATTAATGCAATTATCATAAAAGCTTGCTGTATAATTATTAGCAGTTCCGCTGACATTTACATTCTGCCCCCCATCTGTCTCATTGCAAAAAATCTTACCATAGTTTATGCATGCCCCATTCTTGCATCCATACTGGCATTTGTAAAATTTTGCTTGTGCATAATTTCCAGAGCAAAAATATTCATAAACCCCGGAATTATCCAACGAGCAGGAATCAGTATAATTATAAGCATAAATTATTCCAGATAAATTATAAACATAGCTTACTTGCCCTTTATTGCTTATGTTTAGCCCATCACTATCTGTGCAAGATATTGGATTATAGGAATACCCTGCCGCATATACGACACTTGCTGCAAGAATAAAAAATAATATTATAATTGTTCCTCTCTTCATAATTTACTAACTAAAATTCTATTTTTAAATATTATTGTGATTGATTGTTATTATACATTAATCACTGTCACACAAATAATTAATCATAAAAACTATTTTAAATTAATGTTTATACATATTATTAGGGTAATTAATTCATAAAGTTAAATTTATCCAGAAATTGATTTCTCAATCTCAATCAATCTCTTCAGCTTGACATCTCTCTCTTTTCCAGCAGCTCCTGTCTTGATGAATTCTGTCTGAAAAGCAAAAGCTAAATCAGCAAGAGCATTGTCAAGCGTCTCCCCGCTTCTATGAGACATTATTGTAATAATTCCAAATTTTTTGCATCCATCAACAAGCTTCTTAATCTTGATAAGACTTCCATACTGGTTTGGCTTTATTATTATAGCATTAATGCTCTTGTTCTTAATTGCTTTTAATAATCTTTCTGGATTGCTTGTTGTCAAATCATCTCCTACAACTAAACATTTTCCAGTTAATTTTTCTTTGAATTTTGCAAATCCAGAAAAATCATCCTCATCAAGAGGGTCTTCTACATAAAACAAATTAAACCTTGAAACAAGAGAAGCAATATAATTAATCTGCTCGTCATTGCCCAATCTCTTGTATGGATTTTTGTAGATATATTGTTTTGAGTAAAATGTTGAAGCCGCAGCATCTACTCCAATTTCAATTTTCTCGCCTGTTTCTGCTTCAATATTTCTCCTTTCCTCATCAAGTATCTGCAGAACATCTTCATTGCCTAAACTTGTAGCCCACGCATTTTCATCGCTTAATCCTTGCTTTGCTTTCCTTGCCTCAAGAATTTTTCCCATA
Organism: Candidatus Pacearchaeota archaeon; assembly: GCA_016866995.1. GTDB lineage: Archaea > Nanobdellota > Nanobdellia > Pacearchaeales > GW2011-AR1 > VGKQ01. Next base: position 533 of record VGKQ01000015.1, on the reverse strand, counting down.
TTCTCGTGAATTTTTTTCATTAAAAAAACATCATCAACAAATTTCTTTGTTCTTGGAATTACAAGAAATTCCTGAAAATCCGGCTTCAAGCTTCTTTGGACATGCATGCCTCCTTCAATAATATTTCCAACAGGATGCGGAATTCTTCTTGCAGCAGGATTAATAACTTGCCATAGCTCTTTTCCCTGCTCAAAAGCCAAAGCTTTTAGAATGCTTGTTTCAAGTGCAATCATCGAGTTTGCGCCTATTCCAGAAGCAATCTCCTCAACTTTTTTTAAGTCATCAAATTTTCCTATCTCAATCTCGCAAATCTTCCCAGAAATATTAGTAATTGTTTTTATATCATCTTCAATACTTTTGTTAAAAGCAGGAGCTTCATGTTTCCCTGTGCTCTTTCCGTATGGCGCAGATGCAGAAAATGTTCCAAAATTTGTTCGTGTTCCAACTTCAATTGTCTCCTCTTTTCTCGAATCAAGAATAACTCGGGCATGAATCTCTTTTGTTTTCATTACATTAGTCGCAGGATACCTGTG
>VGKQ01000014.1 GCA_016866995.1 Candidatus Pacearchaeota archaeon | reverse complement strand
AGATTTGCCAAAACTTTCAGCTTTGACAGAACTCGCCTCAGAGCTTGGATATAAAATAGGCAAGTCTTGTCACATCTCCCAGGATTTGAACATAATTAATTTATAAAATTAAGCTGGAGATAAAGCTAATTCTCCTAGTTCTCTTTCATTTTCATAATGCGGAATTTTGCTTCCTGTTTTGCGATATTCAAAAATTTTATTATTTCCTCTTTTTCCAACTTCTTCTGCAGTTGGTTCTCTCTCATGCCTGTCTGCAAACCCCCCTTCAACAAGAGATTCCAAATGAGCATAAATGCTTCTGGGATTAATTTTCCATCTCGGTTTATGCCTCGCATCAGCTATTTTTTGTCGTACTTGCTGCCCTGACTGCCAATTAAAATTTAATGCATTATAAACTTCCTGCTGAGTAATCATATAATTAATAAATACTTTATATTTAAAAATAAATTTATAGTCCAGAATATAATTAATTTATAATCCAACAAATAGCTTTAAATAATTATAATCCTACTTGATAATATGCAAAGAGCAGATATTGTGGCAGGATTAAAAAATGCAATAGAAAGAGGATATTCTCTCGAGCTTGCTATTCAAAGCTTTATTTCAGCAGGATATAACAGACAGGATGTTCTTGATTCAGCTGCATCAATCGGCGGAGTTATGATGCAGCATCCCCAGCTCCAAGCTCCTCAAACCACACCACAACTTTCTCAACCAGCCCAATCTCAACCACAACCACAACTTTCTCAACCAGCCCAATCTCAAACAACACAGCCAAAACCCCTGCCACAATCTTCAACAAGAGAAATAAAACAGAATATTCAGCAGCCAATAATGCAGCCCCAGCCATCATCTCAATCTATTCCTCCAGTCCAAGAAATACAAATTCCGCAAGCAAAAAAATCAAAAAAAGGAATTTTAATTGTTATAATTCTTATTGTAGTTCTTGTAATTCTTCTTTCTGTTCTTGGAATAACAATTTTTGCACGAGACTGGATTTCTTCTTTATTTGGGTTAGGGCAATCATAAAAAACACTAATTAAAGCCGCAATAAACAAGATTCAAATAAATATTTGCATCATTAAAAGTTTATAAAAAATGGTTAAATTAAAAACTAATAAAATAATTAAATATCTGCTAATTAAGTTTAACACTAATAAAATTCAAATAAACTAAAATAATCATATAAAACTAATTAAAATAAAATGTATCTTGGAGAAGACTCATTTTTTATGTCAGAATTTCTTGGCAACTACCTTAAAGATAAAGACAAAAAAATAAAAATTCTTGATTTGGGAAGCGGAAGAGGAATTCAGGCTGAAACTTGTATCAATCTTGGATTTAAAGATATAACTGCTTCAGACATAGGAGAAGAAGAAATAAATTATCTTAAAAATAAGTTCAAAAATATAAAAATAATAAAATCAGACTTGTTTTCAAATATTCAGGAAAAATTTGACTTGATTATTTTTAATCCTCCATATCTTCCTGAAAGCAGATATGACAGCAGGCGAGACACAACAGGAGGCAAGTTCGGAGATGAGATAATTTTCAGGTTTCTTGAGCAAGCAGGAAATCATCTTAATGAAAATGGCGAGATAATTCTTCTTCTTTCAAGTTTTACTCCCAGAAATAAAATCAAAAAATTAAAATGGAAAATAAAAAAACTTGATGAGAAATCTTTATTTTTCGAAAAATTAGAAATTTGCCAATTAAAAAAATAATTATCTTTTTGAATTAACCAACAATTCTTAACAACTAATCCCTTAATTAACAACAATCTATCTATATAATCTTAAAAATTAATCCCCTATAATAAATAGTAAGCTAATTTTAAAATTACCTATTTTTAACCTGCCAGAAAACAACACCTGCAGCCACAATTCCTGTTAAAATTATAAGCAGCCAGTTTACAATTGTCTTGTCAAGCGAAATTAAAGCTGTCTTGAATGCAAAAGCAAGAAAAACATAAATAATAAAGTAATAAAATATTGTGCTTAAAACACCCCATCCTGCAATTCTGCTTTCTTCGATTAATTCTTTCAAATAGCTTGCAATTGCAAATCCTACAACAATTAATAATAAAGCTCCAACAAGGGCAGGAATTACAATAAGAATATTAATCAGCCAATTAGTAAATTGCGGAATTCCCAGCTGGTTTAAGGCAAGATTTACAAAGATAATATAGATTGCCCATTTGATTACAGAAACAACAAGCTGAAAAAAGCTGTATCCCCTTGTTTTCTCAAGCCTTGCTTCTTTGATTAATTTTTTTAAAATATACTCAGTAAGCTTCCCGATTATTATTCCGAGAACTATCAAAGCCAGTGCAAAAATAGCATTTCTTGTAATCTGACTAACACTCATGCCCGCAACTTCTCTTTCCCAAAACACCATTTTTCCTTGTTCTATCATATATTTTCTTCTATATAAAATTATCTAAACAAATTAAAATAAAACCGCTATTATCCACAATAAAATATAATCAATAATTTCAGAATTAACATTAATTTTGAGATATCAAATTATCACATAAATTCTTATATATCTCAGCAAATTTCATTTTATATGAAATTTGCACATCTTGGCGACTGCCATCTTGGAAGCTGGAGAATTCCCGCACTTCAGGAATTAAATCTTGAAAGTTTTAGAAAAGCTTTTGAGTTGTGCATAAAAGAGAAAGTTGATTTTATTTTGATAGCAGGAGATTTATTTGATTCTGCCTATCCACCAATAGAAATACTTAAAGAAGCATTTTTTGAATTTAAAAAATTAAAAGAAGCCGGAATAAAGTGCTTTATTATAGCAGGAAGCCACGACTACTCTGCTTCTGGAAAAACATTTCTTGATGTTCTTGAAAAAGCAGGATTTTGCACAAATGTCTGCAGGACAGAAGAAAGGCAGGACAGAATTATTCTCAATCCATCGCTTTTCGAAGATTTTGCAATTTATGGATATCCTGGAAAAAAATCAGGCATGGAAATAGACGAGCTTAGAAAAATAAAATTGCAGGAAACCCCTGGTTTTTTCAAGATATTCATGCTTCACACAAGCATCAGGGGAGCAATTGGAAGCCTGCCAATTGATTCAATTTCAGAAAATGAGTTGCCTGAAGCTGATTACTATGCTCTTGGACATTTGCATGTAGACTATGCAGAAAACAAGTTTGTTTATTCTGGCCCTATTTTTCCGAATAATTTTCAGGAGATTGAGGAATTAAAATACGGGACTTTCTACATAGTTGATGTCATTAGCGGAAAAATGAGCTATAAAAAAATGCAGTTAAAATTAAAAGAAGTTGAGGTTCTTGACTTGGAAATAAAAAACGCCCTCACAGCAACAGAAAAAATAATCTCAGAGCTTGAAAAAAGAAACTTGAAAGACAAGATTGTATTATTAAAATTATCAGGCAAGCTTGATAAAGGGAAGATGAGCAATATAAATTTCAAAGAAATAGAAAATTTTGTCAAAAACAAGGGAGCTTATACTATTGTCAAGTCAACTTCCCAGCTTTCTGCAGAAGAAATTAAACTTGAAGTTGAGATTTCTGATATGGATAAAATTGAGGAATCAATAATAAAAAATTATATTCATGACAATCCGGCGGATTTCACAAAATTTGTCAATCCTCTGATAAATTCAATGGCAATGGAAAAGCAGGACGATGAAAAATCTGCTGTTTTTGAGTCAAGATTATTCGAGGAAATTAAAAAAATTCTAAATTTGGCATGATAATTAAAAGAATTAAGCTCAAGAACATAAGAAGTTACGAAGAGGCAGAGATAGAATTCCCCCAGGGAAGCGTCTTGCTGTCAGGAGATATTGGCTCTGGAAAAACATCAATTCTTATTTCAGTTGAGTTTGCCTTGTTTGGACTGCAGCCGGGGCAGAAAGGCGCAAGCCTGTTAAGAGCAGGAGAAAAAGAAGGCTCTGTTCTGCTGGAGATAGAAGTAGAAGGGAAAGATATAATTATAGAAAGAATACTCAAAAGAGAAAAGACAGTAAGCCAGGATTATGTTGCAATAACTATTAATGAAGAAAAAAAGGAAACATCGATTACAGAGCTTAAAAATATTGTTCTTTCTCTTCTCAATTATCCTTCAGAATTTACAAAAAAAACAAACCTTCTTTACAGGTTTACAGTGTACACTCCTCAAGAGGAAATGAAGCAGATTATTCTTGAGGATGCAGAAACAAGGCTGAATACCTTGAGGCATGTTTTTGGAATAGACAAATACAAGAGAATAAAAGAGAATACATCAATTATAACACTCAAGTTAAGAGAGGAGATAAGAAGCAAGCAGGGAATGATTTTTGATTTAGAGGAAAAAAAATCAAGAAAAGATGAAAAATTGCTTGCTCTCGACAAACTTAATTCTCAGCTTGAAAATCTCAGCAGAGATTTTATTGTTTGCTCAGAAAAAAGAAAAATTATTGAAGCAGAGCTGGAAAAAATAAATGAAAAGATAGAAGAAAAAAAGAAATTTGAAAATGAGATTGACAAGACAAACGCGCTTCTTGCAGGCAGAAAAGAGCTTTTTTCATCATTATTAAGGCAGGAAGAAACACTTGATAGGCAGGTTGAAGAGCTGAAAAAAATTTCTTTTGATGAGTCTGAAATCCAAAAGCTTGAAAAAAGTATACAAGAAACAAGAAAAGCCATAGAAACAGAAAACAAGAATTATGTTGATGTGTCAAGCAAAGCTTCCTCGCTCAGTTTGAGAATATCCGAGCTTGAGAAATTAAGAAAAAGCATTTCAGGAATTCAGATGTGTCCTACATGTCTCCAAGATGTTTCTGCTGTTTACAAGGCAAATATTCTTAATAAAATTGATTCAGATATTTCTGAAAACAAATCAAATCTTTCAAAATTTATAGAAGAAAAAACAGAAAAGGTAAAAGAGCTTGAGTTCATGAAAAAAAAGATTTTTGAGGAGGAAGCAAGAATTTCAGAATTAAAACTGCTTAAGGTAAAGCTTGAAAGCATTAAGGAAAAAACAGCAAGACTTGAAGAGGTGAAAAAACAAAAAGATGCATTGCAGAAAGATTTCCAGCTTCTTGAGAGTCATATAGGGGGTTTGAAATCTCTTGTTCTTGAATTGTCAAAATATGACAATATTTACAATAACAAGACAAAAGAGCTTGAAGAAGCAAAGAAAATAGAAAAAACAGCAGAGATAAAATTTGAATCTACAAAAAGAGAAATAGAGCTTGGAAAAAAGGAAATTCTCGAGATAAGCTTGGAAATAGAAAAAAAGGAAGAGACAAAGAGAAAACTTATTTACTTGTCAGAGCTTGAAGACTGGCTTTCTTCTCAGTTTCTTGAACTTGTATCTTTTACAGAAAAAAATGTCATGCTCAGATTAAGGGAAGAATTCTCCAAGCTTTTTAATGAATGGTTTAACATACTTGTTCCAGAGACATTTTCAGTCAGGCTTGATGAAGATTTTACTCCAATAATTGAACAGCAGGATTTTGAGCTTGATTATTCTTATCTTTCAGGAGGAGAAAGGACAGCAATTGCTCTTGCTTATAGATTAGCTTTAAACCAGACTATAAACAGTTTACTAAGCAAAATAAAAACAAGAGATTTAGTAATTCTTGATGAGCCTACTGATGGCTTCAGTGAACAGCAGCTTGACAAGATGAGAGATATTCTTTCCCAGCTTAAAGTAAGGCAGTTAATTCTTGTTTCTCATGAAAGCAAAATAGAAAGCTTTGTCGAAAATATCATAAAGTTAAAAAAAGAAGCAGGCATAACAAAAAAAGAAAACTAAGCTGCTTTTTTCAAATAACCTTTTCTTAATCTATCTATTCTCCAATTAATAATATGAACAAAATAACCCATATATTGAGAATACTGCCCTGTTGCAGAAGAGGTTCTTATTGTATTAATTACTCTTACAAAAAGAGGAATAACTTTTTCTTTTACATATTCATTATCAGGAAGTTCAAAAAGAATATCTTCATCAATTTCTCTTACAATCATGTTTAATCTGTATGCATTATTGCTGTCTCTTCCTGCTTCTTTCAATGCATCTTCCAATTCTCTTAACCCTAACCTTAAAGTCATATTATTATTAATATAAACATATTTTTAGTTCTTTCGATTATAGAACCCAAAATCAAAAGATTTATAATAAACCTTTTCTAAAGGTTTCCAAACGTAAATCTTTCTAAAGTCCGAAAGATTTATAAACATTGAAGAATAAAATATAATATAAGTTCTGGAAAGGTTATTCTGTATATAAAATAAATAAAAATGGAAGACGAAATTAAAAATAGCATTTTAAAAACAGGGACAAGCATCCTTGGAATAGTATGCAAAGATGGAATTGTAATGGCTGCAGACAGGCAGGTTACAGCAGGAAATCTTGTTGTAGGAAAAAATTTCAGGAAAGCCACCCAGATTAATGATTATCTTGTTGTCTCGTGGACAGGCGGAGTTTCAGATGCCCAGCTCCTTTCAAGAATAATTGTTGCAGAATTAAGATTAAAGGAGTTAAGAAGCAAGCAAAAGCCATCTGTAAAAGATGCAGCAAGCCTGATTTCAATGCTTTCTTACAGGAGCATACGCCAATTTTCAGCAATTCCCAGCATTGTAGGAACACTTATAGCAGGAGTAAATGAAGACGGAACTTTTGAATTGTACAGCATAGAACCAGCAGGAAGCATAGTCAAGGTTGAGGATTATGATGCAAATTTCGGCTCTGGAATGCCATACATTCTCGGCTTGCTCGAAAGGCAGTATAAAAAAGACATCTCAGCAAAAGAAGGAATAAATCTTGCCCTTGAAGCTCTAAAATCCTCAACACAGAGAGATGTCGGCTCTGGATATGGCATAGATGTTTTCACAATCACCAAAGACGGAATTAAGCAGGTAATAGAGCAGACAATAGAAGCAGCGTATAAAGACAAGAAATAATTTTTATTATAGATAAGAGGCAATAAATAATAACTTTGAGCAAATAGCAGACTATAATTATAAGATTATAATTATATTCTAAAAAAATAAAATTAACACCTTAAATTAAATAAATAATAAAAACTAAACTGATAAATAAAAAATTCTAAGGGAAAGGAGAAAATAAAATGGACATTCTAAAGAATATTCTTGATGATTTGCCGAAAAACACAGTAAGCTCGGCAGGATTTGAAGGCGCGAACATTGTACTTTACACAGATAATGAAAAATTCTTTCTTGAAGGGGAATCAAGAATCAAAGCAGTGGTAGATAAAATAAAAAAAAGGATTGAACTCAGGGCAGATACAAGTATTCTCAGAGCCCAGGAAGAAACAGAAAAGAAAATACGCTCAATTGTTCCTGCAGAAGCCGAATTGACAAACATAATTTTTGATGTTCAGAGAAGCATAGTAATTATCGAAGCAAAAAAACCAGGGATGGTTATAGGAAAGCAAGGCTCTGTTCTTCAGGAAATCAGAAGGCAGACGCTCTGGCTCCCCCAAGTTCAGAGAAGCCCGGCTATTCCAAGCAAGATAACAGAAAATATTCGCGAGGTTTTATATGAAAATAATACTTACAGAAAAAAATTTCTGAACAGCATAGGAAACAAAATTTACAACGAATGGAACCCAGAAAAAGTTGATGAGTGGGTAAGGCTCACTTTTCTTGGAAGCGGAAGGCAGGTTGGAAGAAGTTGTTTGTTGCTCCAGACACCTGTCTCAAAAATTCTTCTTGACTGCGGCATAGATGTTGCCGCCCATAACTCTGAAAAATTTCCATATTTTAATGTTCCAGAATTTAATATTGAGCAGATAGATGCTGTGATAATTTCTCATGCGCATCTTGATCATTCTGGATTATTGCCATATCTGTATAAAATGGGTTATAAAGGTCCGTGCTATATGACTCCTCCCACGCGGGACATATCCTCTCTTCTTGCCCTTGATTTTATTGGGGTTGCTTATAAAAAAGCATCTGCTCCTTTATTTTCAAGTTCAGACATCAAGGAAATGGTTAAGCATTCTATCTGTCTTGATTATAATGAAGTTACAGATATAACCCCCGATATAAGATTAACTTTCTATAATGCAGGGCATGCTCTTGGCTCTGCAATGGTTCATTTAAACATTGGCAATGGCTTGCATAATTTATTGTATGGGGCAGATATGAAATACGGAAAAACAAGATTGCTTGATGCTGCAATAACAAATTTTCCAAGAATGGAGACAGCAATAATAGAAAGCACATACGGAAACAAAGAAGATGTTGTGCCTCCAAGGCAGGAAGCAGAAATGCAGCTTATCGAGCTAATCAAGAAAACAATTGAAAGAGGAGGAAAAGTTTTAATTCCAGAATTAGGATTAGGAAGAGCCCAGGAAACAATGCTCATTCTTGAGGATGCAATGTCTCAGGGAATGCTTCCCAAAATTCCGATTTATATTGACGGAATGATATGGGACATTAATGCAATTCATACAGCTTATCCCGATTTTCTTTCAAATTCAGTCAGAAGCCTGATATTCCAGGACAAGAATCCATTTTCATCTGATGTTTTTAAGCGTGTTGGCTCAAGCCAAGAAAGAAAGCAGGTTATAGAGGGCTCAAGTTGTGTTGTTCTTGCAACTTCTGGAATGTTGCAGGGAGGTGCAAGCGTAGAATATTTCAGAAATTTTGCAGGCAATAAAAAAAACAGCATGCTTTTTGTCTGCTATCAGGGTGTTGGAAGTCTTGGCAGACAGGTAAAAGAAGGAATTAAGGAAATAAAAATGCAGGTTGATGGCAAAGAAGAAGATGTAAAAATAAATTTTGAAGTAGATGCTCTTGACGGGTTCACAGCCCACTCTGGAAGAAATCAGCTTCTCGCTTTTGTCAATCACATCAATCCTACTCCAAAGAAAATAATAATAAATCATGGTGAGGCAAGCAAGTGTCTTGATTTGGCTTCAACAATCTATAAACTCTCAAGAATAGAAACTCTTACTCCAAGAAATCTCGAGACAATTCGAATTCGATGAACATTTCTCAATATAAATTATCATCAATTAAATTACAGTAGTTTTATTATTTAAAATTTAAGCTAATTATAGTTCAATAAACAAAATTAATAAATTCTAGAAATATTAATTAAATCAAGATAAATTAACATTTAAAAACTTCTTTTTGCTTAGAATTAAAACGAGGAAATAAAAATTCAGGAGAAATAAAAGTGAAGCATAATGTAAAAATAACAATAATACTCATTGCAATGTTTTTAGTTACGCAAATTATAGGCTTACTGGTTGTGAATTCTTATCTTCCCAAAAAAACTCTTGTGTTTAATGAAACTTCCAATCAATTTGAAAATGTTACAATTGAACAATTGCCAAAAGGTTTTCAGCCGCCTGAATTGAAAACAAGCTATGATTTTTTCAGTATTTTTATCAATATTCTCATAGCTTTTATAATCGCAATCGGCCTGATGTTTCTTCTCTCAAAAATAAAAATAACTCTTATTCTTAGAATATGGTTTTTTATAGTTGTAATAATCGCAATCGGCCTGGCTTTCAATGCTCTTCTTAAGCAGTTTATTTCTGGAGAAATTTTTGGAATAAGCTATTCTTTTCTTTTTTCTTTGATTATTGCAATTCCTCTTTCAATATACAAAATATTCAAAAGAAATCTTCTTATTCATAATCTTACAGAGCTTGTGATATATCCTGGAATTGCAGCAGTTTTCGTTCCTATTTTAAATATCTGGACAGCAACACTTTTTCTTGTCTTAATTTCAGCATATGACATGTGGGCTGTCTGGAAATCAAAGCTAATGGTGAAAATGGCTAAATTCCAGATGAATGAGATGAAAATATTTGCTGGTTTTTTTGTTCCATATATGACAAAAAAACTTAGAGAAAAAATTGCAAAACTTAAAAAATCAAAAACAAAGAAAAAGGGAAAATCAATAAAAATATCTCTTGCAATTCTTGGAGGAGGAGATGTTGTGTTCCCGATAATTATAGCAGGAGTTTTCCTCAAGTTTGCAGGAGTTATCCCTGCATTATTTGTTGTTTTAGGAGCAACTCTTGGTTTGCTTTCATTGTTTATAATTTCTGAAAAAAAGAAGTTTTATCCTGCAATGCCTTTTATTACAGCAGGAATTTTTATTTTCCTGTTGATTTGGTATCTATTTCAATTAATTTAAATAACATTTATGCCACAAAGTTAACCCCATAATTTATTAATAAATCCCAATATAACACTTAAATATACATTAATAACAGATAAGATTATTATTTTATATATCACAAAAAGTATTATAAGCCCGCTAATATTGGATTATCTGAATATTTCCCAGCAATTTCATCTGCCTTTCTCGCTTTTCTCAAAAATCTTTCTCTGTCTTTTCCTTCTGCATAATTAGCATAAGCTTGATACATTCTTGCTCTTAATCTTGAATACATAACAAAATATTTTCTTTCTGCTTCTTCTGCCTGTTCTGGATTAATTGTTTTTGCTTCCAAATTTCTTCTCGGATCAAAAAAATAAAACATGCATTCAGACAAAAAAGCCAATTGATGAGTAATTGCTCTTGGCAGCATCCCAGTCTCAGACATCTGCCTCAAAGTCAATCTTTTAGGTCCTATCATGCTACCATAAAACCCCTATTGTGAGATATTTTATATCAGAAAAATATATTTTCCCGTCATTAATTTCAGAATTGTCTCCTTTTGTAATAAACCAATCTCCATTTTCATCTTTTCCTTTTTCTACAACTCTGTGAACAATCAAGTCAGCATTTCTTTTAAAAGTTACAATATCTCCTATGTTAATCTGCCTGGGATTTTCAGGAACAATTCTAATACCATTGCTGTTTTCATCCAAAACAGGCTTCATGCTTCCTGTTGCAGCATAACTTGACAATGATGCATTTTCCACATTAATTATAATTTTATTATCATATATAGAAATCTGCCTCTCATCTATATGGTTTGAAGGCGCGTTTATATTTTCAGAAAGAGAAAATGAAAATGGCTTTTCAATGCTGAAATTTGAGTAATATAAAAAAGTTGCAATACTAAATCCAATGCAGAACGCAAGCAGCAAATTTAAAATTCTGTTCATCATCTTTTAACCATCTTCCATAAATTTCTTGGGAATAAAACAACATCTCTTAGTTTTTTTCTTCTCAAAACCTGTTCATAATTCCTATCTTCATCCCACATAGAAACCTTTTCTGGCTTTATTTCTGAAAAGCTTGTTGCTTCCCTCATTGCTTTTTCATATCCCTGCTTTTTTCCAGCAATTTCATCATAGTGTATATAAACTATTTCCCCATTTTCCCCGATTTTTACTTCTGGAATAACAATAATTTTTCCCCTTTGATACGGTTTTCTCTGGCTTATCCCTCTTTCAGCAAAAAACTTAAATCCCATCTCTTCTGCAATTAATCTTGTCATAAAATTATAAAGATGATTGGGAGGAATATATATTTCAGGAGATTTTCCAAAAACTCTTTCCAGAGTTTCTCTGCCTCTTTTCATCAGTTCTGCCTGTTCTTCTCCCATTAAATCTTCATGATACAGGCAAGAATTTTCATGCCATGGGTCAACAAAAACATGATTGAATCTGCACTTATGAATGTCTCCCTGCTGTCCAAGAATTACCTTGTTTTGCAATGCCTGTCTGATTAAATCAATTATCTCGACGCTATACCACCCATATTCTTTTCCTCCTTCCCTTAAGCTATAAGGTGCTATAGAGATTGCGCATGGTATTTTATGTTGAACAATTCTTACTAATTCATCTTTTCTGTCAAATCCTTCAAAATGAATATCTATAAACTTTTCCATTTTTCATTCAGTTTTGCTTGTTATTTAAATCTTTGCATTTATTGTCACTAATAAAAGACAACAAAACAGAAAGGTTTATATACTCTTTTATCCAAGTTAAGTAGTAAAATTACAATAAGAAAATGACAAATACAGGAACACTATACAAAACTTTTATGGCATATGGAAATGAGAAGGATGTACAAGCCGCAAATAGTCTTAGAACAACAAGACATGTTCATGGACAAGGAAATCTAGTTGAAACAGGGCTTGGAAGATGGATTGCCATTTATGATTCACCATTAACTACTGATGCATTTATCAATAAACCTGCTGAATTTTTGCGGAGAGAACAGGCAAGACAAGAGATAATAAAATATCTTAAACTGAACAAATCAGGAGTTTCAGGAGCATCAAACTATCATCTTTTAGATTGTGCTGGAAGGTATTTAGACAGCAAAGAACTCACTGAGCTTGCTATAGATGTAAAATCAAGAGGATTTTCAGAAGCAGATGTTCATGAATCATTAAGTGAAGCTCCCAAAAGATTAGAGCGATTTTTTGCTTTAGAAGAAGCCAGAGGATTAAGAGATCCTGGAAGAATGCACTCAAGATTAAATCCCCTAACAAGTGAAAAAGAAACTCGGATTGCTGTAGAAACAGGAGCAAGAATAAAATGATAATCAAGCCCGAGTTAGTTAAAAAAGTGAAATCATATTTTGACTTGAATATTTATGAAACTAAAGTATGGCTCGCTTTATTGAGCAAGGGAATTTCAAGCGCAGGAGAAATAGCAGAGTTAAGCGGAGTTCCAAGAAGCAGAACTTATGATGTTCTTGAAAGTCTTGAAAAACAGGGATTTGCACTTGCAAAAATAGGAAAGCCAGTAAAATATATTGCAGTAAAGCCAGAAGTTGTTATAGAAAAACTGAAATCTAATATTGTAAAAAATGCAGACGAGAAAGTCAAGATGCTGGGAGAGATGAAAAGAACAAAAGAATTCACAGAACTTGAAGAGCTTCATAAAACAGGATTTTCTCCAATAAAACAGAGCGAGATGTCAGGAACATTGCGGGGAAAATTGAATGTTTATTCTCATATTCGTGAGATGCTTGAAAATGCAGAAAAAGAAGTTATAATCTGCATGTCTGCCCAGGAACTTGAAAATAAATCAAGAATTTTCACAGGCTTGTTCGAAAAATTGAAAAAAGCAGGAATAAATGTAAAAATTGCATTATCAGGAAGCGAAGACGAAGTTAAAAAAATTTCAAATAAATTGAAGATAAAAGCGGAAAAAATAGATATAAACGCAAAATTCTTCATAGCAGACAGGAAGCAGATAATGTTCATAGTCAATAATTTAGGAGAAGAGGAAGAGCTTGGAATATGGCTCAATTCAGAGTTTTTTTCCAACTCACTAGCTTATCTTTTTGATAATGCTGTCAGGAAATAAAAAGCGAGGTAAAGAAAATAGCAGAAGAAACTCTTAGTTTTTTCAGGACAACAGACTCTTCATATCAAGTTATTCAATGTCTGCACAGGGAGCCCGCAGGAGTTGTTCATCAAGGAAGTATTACAACTACAAGATACAGGGGAGTTTATAAAATAAAAAATAAAGATGGAGAGCAGGGATTTGCAGTAGTAGACGATTTTCAGGTTGGAGTTTTACGTATTGCTCATCCAAGAAAAATAGCAAAGAATTTATTTGACTTGTTTGATGATCGTGGGGAATTTTTGCTTAATTAATTCTATTATTAATGTTCCAAAATAAATTTATTAGTGAATTAACTTCTTTTGATTATTTTAAATATTAATAAATGGTTAATAAGGGAATAATTTTTACTTAAATTTAACAATTTTCAGCTTATTTATGCCCATATCTTTCATAACTTGTTGATTTTTCTTCTTAAATCTTGCCAGGTAGTTTGAAAAATTAAAATTAATTTTCTCGCGGGCATAAGCTCTCCCATTTTTTATAAAAACATTCTTGTGCTTGTTCTTGAATGCAAGAATATTCTGCAGCTTGCTTACAACAGGCCCTTCAAAAATTCTTTCTTTTCTTCTTTTCAATTTAAAATAATATCTTGCCTTCTTGTCATATTCAAAATCTTTTCTCAAAATCAGGAAATAATTTTCAGCATCTCTCACAAGGAAATTGAAAAATTTCAGAAGTTTGCTTCCGGCAACATCTCCTTCCTGCTTTCCTGTTTCTGCTTCAATAATAACATTGAAATTTTTCTCATTTATTTTTTCCTGATGAAAAAATTTCTTGCTTGGATTTTTAAGAAACTTGATGCATGCTTTTTGAAATCTTGAAAATGTTTCAGAAGAAAGAGCAGCAAGCGCATTCCTTTGCTTAAATGTTGGGTCAACAAACACAATCGGAGACTGGAGCTTGGCTTCATTCAAGTTCAGCAAAATTTCTTGCTTATTCTTAAAATATTTTCCAGGATCAATTATAATCTGTTTCTTAGCTTTTGCAATTGCCTTGACAAAACCAAGAAAAGAACCATAATAAGAGACAAGAAGCTCAAGAGCATACCCTGAAAATCCTTTTATATATGATTCAGCGCCATAACATTTCTGTGCATAGCAGAATGTTTTGGCAAGTATAATCTCATCAGCAAGTTTCTTGTTCTTCTTCATCTGCTTCAAAATATACGAGACATGAAAATAGCTTAAATCAGTAACATTTTTTGCTTCTTCTGGCTTTCTTATTCTCAGCACAGGAATAATCTCAAAAATATTTTTTCTTTTTAACTTAAAATAATCTCTTGAGCCATGAATTTTTTCAGATTTTAATTTTGATTTTTTTAAAATTTTCTCAAGTTTTTCAGAAATATTCTTATTCTCAGGAAATCTCACAAAAATATCAATATCATACTTGTCTTTTTTTATTATTGTATTTTTTGCCAGGCTTCCTCCAATAAAAACCTCAACTTTTCCTGATTTTCTTATGGTCTGTGAGATTTTTTCAGCTTCTTCTTTTAATTTTCTTACCTCTTTTTCATCAGGCTTTGGAATTTCAAATTTTATTTTATTTTTCATTTAATCTCTTTTTATTTTATTTTCTTTTTTCCAAGTTCCTTAGAATCAGCTTTTAGTGTGCTTGCCAAGTCAATAATATATTTTCCTTCCTCAAGCTTATAAATTAGCGGCCTTTTCTTGTTGAATATATTCACAACATCAAGCTCAAATTTTCCAGGAGCCAGAACTCTTACTGATTCCAGGTCAAGAATAACAGGAGTTTCTTCCTCCTCTGCCCCCACAATTTCCCGGACTTCCTCTTCAACTTTTTTCTTGTCCATTCCCTTGAATTCAACAGGAATTTTCTTATCTTTTAGAGAATCAAACTGCTCCTGCTTTATGAAAAAGAAAAAATGGCTTCCACAACTGCATCCTTCAAAAATCTCCTTGCTAGGAGTTTCATATATTTTCCCGCAATGTACGCACTGGTGTGGCATGCTACATTATCCTCTCTTTAAATTTATTTAATTTGATAATGTTGCATGACATTGGCATGTTTTCCCCCCATTTTTCTCTTTACTCTTAGCAAAAAGATATATAAAAAGCTTGTTATTTGAGAATTATTGATTTTCCGCAAAGATTATATCTGCTACTCTTATTTCTTGGAAATACCTATCGCCTTTTTTCTC
Organism: Candidatus Pacearchaeota archaeon; assembly: GCA_016866995.1. Classification (GTDB taxonomy): domain Archaea; phylum Nanobdellota; class Nanobdellia; order Pacearchaeales; family GW2011-AR1; genus VGKQ01. Next base: position 7,524 of record VGKQ01000014.1, on the reverse strand, counting down.
TAATAATCCTTTCCTTATAAGAAACCTTAAAAATTTTTTGTCTTGAAGTATTTCTTTAATCCAAAAAGAAACTTTTTTTGTTTTTTCGTCTATAATTTTTCCATTAAAATTTCTAAGATATTTTCTAACTTTATCAGAACTTATAACAGAATAGTTCAGTATCAAATGTCCATTCTTATTTAGTCTGTTTCCTGATTCTTTAATCAGTTTTTGAAGTAAATAGACTCCTAAATAAGGACCGTCTCCCTTAACACATTTGGCTTTTGGATAAGGAACATATGGGGGATTAGAAACTATCAAATCAAATTTAATCTTCTTTGGAATATTATCAAAAGTATCACTAACATTAAAGATAATTTTTTTCTTATTTATCATTTTTTTTGGAATCATTGCAATATTTATTTTAGCTAATTTAATAGCATAGGGGTTTATATCTGTAAAAACTAGTGTGTTAATATCATGATATTTTTCAAGTAAATATTGTCCTACAAAGCCCTGTCCACAACCAACATCTATCGCAGATCTTACAAAACTTAATTTTCTCTCTCTTAGAAAATTTGTTAAAAAAAGCGTGTCTATATTTGCAGGAAAAGTATTTTTATATTTTTGAAGCCATATATTTTTACAATCATTAAATTCGATTAGGATAGGAATATCCTTATATTTTTTAAATAAATCAATAATTATTTTGCCTTTTTTATTCTTCTTTAATCTATAAGTATCTAAAGTTGAAATAGGATTTTTTAATTCTATTATTTTTTTCCAATTTTTAATTAGATTGTAATTATTATTTCTAGAAAAACCAAAATAAAAAATCTGGTTTGTCAGATTCTTGGTATACTTTATCTTCAACATATAAGTCATTTTTTATATAACAACTCTAATTATTTATATTACTAATGTTATTTTTTTAAAATAAAAATAATCCTTCTTCTATGGTCTATATTTTCAAATTTAATTATATGCTTCTTAAATCCTGCTAATTTGGCTATATTTTTCAATGTTCTTTTATCATGAACATAGTCAATTACCTTAACATCTTTTATCATATAAGGAACAACCCTGCCATATTTTTTTATTTGTTCTTTTGACCATTTATTTTCAAAATTTGGCAAATCTATTATACAAATTCCTTTTTTCCTTAAAATTCTATAAATCTCCTTTAATGCTTTTACTTGATCTTTTTTTGTTAATAGATGATTAAAACTAGACCACAAACATAAAACCTTATCAAAACTTTCATTTTTATATGGTAATCTTCGCATGTCCCCTATTCTAAATTTAATATCAATTCCTTCTTTTTTAGTTTTCCTTTTTGCTTCTTTAATTAAACTAGAAACAAGATCTATACCTTCTATTCTAAATCCTTTTTTAACTAGAGGAATTGTAATTCTACCATAGCCACACGCCAGGTCTAAAATATAATCTGTCTTTTTCAAAAATTTTAAAAAGAATTTTATAGTAGCATTATCTCTTTTTCTATTTGTTAGACTCGCCATATTTTTGGCATTTATTTTTTTATATGTTTTATTTATCAACCTTGCTGTTTTATCCATATTAATTTATGGGTTTGATACTATAAAAACCTTGTTTTCAAATATATCTGAAAGTGTTATAGAAAGTTTTATATACTTTAACATTCTGCAGTTATTATGGAATATGAAGAAATAAAAGTTTATGATGGGAAGAATAAGGGCCAAGAGAAAAAAGCATCTAAACTTGGTAAACTAGAATTCTCTCTGAAAGCTATAGACAGCCAAAAATTCGAAATGCCTATGGTATGTCATTAATAATAAGATGGCATTAGCCAGTAACTTATCAATTCAATTAAAACAAAATTTGTTCTTTAATGTTAATAAAAATAGTGGAAGATGGAATTTTTCAATCAGACCAAGAGAAATTTCAGAAAACAGAACAATTTCTCAACTTGATGAATGGGATGATTTAATAAAAACTCTTGTTGTAAATGTTACTGATAAATGTAACTTAAATTGTGTTTATTGTTCAAGGCAATTTGCAAGGAATAGACCAAGAAGCATGAATGAAGAATTGATTAGAAAGCTATTAAAAAAAGCAGCAGATTATGCCTTCAAGAAAAAAATAAAAATTACAGTGCAGTTTCATGGTGGAGAACCCATGCTAGAATTTCAAAAAATTATAAAGTCTATAGACTTCTTATCAGAAAATGAAAAAAGCAATCTAAGACTAAGAATTCAAACAAACGGCACTTTATTAAATAAAAAAATTATGGAAGAATGTAAAAAAAGAGATATAGAAATAGGAATAAGCCTTGATGGAAGACAAATAGAAAATGATATCACAAGAAAAGACGCACAAAAAAAAGGAACTTTTAAAACAGTTATTCGAGCTTTAGGATTAATAAAAAAATATCAAAAAGATAAAAGATGCTTGACAGTTGTAACTAATATAAATATTAAAAATTTAGATAAAATTTTGGAATTTTTTGGTTCTATTGGCATAAATGACGTTGGTTTCTTGCCTTTATATGAAGAACCAAGGACAAGGACTATAAAGAGGGGGATGGTTCCAGACATGAAGAATCTTGCTAAATATCAAGAAAAATTATTTGATAAATGGCTCGAATTATTAAAAAATAAAAAATATAAAAAATTAAACATATCAACTTTTCAAATACTAATATGGAATTTACTGGCTTCTAATAGCACAACAAAGAAATTTAGAGTGAATTGTGGGGTGGGTATAAATTCTCTTTTTATAGAATCGGATGGCAACATTTGGGGGTGTGGTGCTTTCTCTTATGCGAATGAGTTAAGGCTAGGGAACATAAATAATGATGCATTTGAAGAAATACAAAAGAATAATAATTATAGAAAATTTAAAGAAAGAATAACCACAAATGTTAAAAAATGTAAAGATTGTGCTTTTCAATTCATTTGCGGGGGCGGATGTGTTGCTAATGGATTTAGGCAAAATAAAAATATTTTTGACACAGATATATGGTGTGAATATTGGGATGAAATAATAAAATATATTCTAATTAAAATTTATGAAAACCCAAAGCTTATTAAATTGATTCCCGAATATAATATAAAGAAAATAATTACTGGTTCTCAGCCAGCCCCTTTCTCTCTCTTATTTTTCTAATAATTTCTCCCTGAAGCTCGCGAGGCATCTGTTCAAAATTCTGATCAACAAGAGATGAAACACCTCTTCCCTCTGTAGCCGATCTTAAATCAGAAGCCCAGCCAATCATTTCTCCAACAGGCATTTTAGCCTTTATTGTAACTCCTGCTGTCTCCTGCCTCACATCCAGCAATTGCCCTCTTTTGCTTGTTATAAGTTTTGTAACTTCTGACAAGAATTCAGTCGGAGCTTCAATCAAATAAATCTGGACAGGCTCAAACAAAACATTATTTGCATTTTTCATTGCAAGATACAAAGCATCACGGACAGCAGGATATACTTGGGCAGGCCCCCGATGAATAGCATCTTCATGAAGCTTGATATCAGCCAAAAAAACTTTTATTCCAGCGCACGGCTCTCTTGCAAGAGGGCCAGCATCCATAACCTGCTCAAAAGCATCAAGTACCAGCTCAATTACTTCTCCAATATGAACCTCTCCTCTCACAGTGTCAATAAAAACACTTCCCTTGTAAATATCTCTGTATTGTCTTATTTCTTCATTGTCAATTCCTAATTCCCGCAATTTTTTTATCAAGTTTTCATCTCTCTTCTTTATTCTTCCTTCTGAAATTTCTCCATTCTTGATTGCCTCATAAACTTCTTTCTGCAAAGGCTCTACTATAAGGAAAAAATCATTGTGCTTGTTCGGGCTTCTTCCGCCAGCAATCTCGCTTTTTTTAGTGACAGTCTCTCTGTACACAACAATTGGCGAGGAAGTTCTAACATCAACCCCTTTCTCTGTCTTGATTCTATTCTCAATAATTTCCAAGTGAAGCTCGCCCATTCCAGACATCAAATTCTCGCCTGTTTCCTCATTAATTTCTATTTTTATTGACGGATCTTCTTTAGCAACCTTTCTCAAAACTTCAATTAATTTTGGCAAGTCAGATGGTTTCTTGACTTCAATTGCTTTTGTAATAACAGGCTCAAATATGTGCTTTAATTCCTCAAATGGCTGCTCGGGCTCGAGTGTGACTGTCTCTCCTGCCTCTCCTGTAACTCCTGCAATTGCAAGCACATTTCCGCACGGAATTTCCTCCATCTGCTCTGGCTTTATCCCATTATAAATAAGCACTTGCTGAATTCTTTCTTTTTTCTTTGCAAGATTAAGATAAATTTCCTGCCCGGGTTTTAATGTTCCTGAAAATAATCTTCCTGCTGCAACTTCCTTGCCGGATTTTGGCTCTATAACAACACGGGTAATAACAAAAGCAGGCTTACCATTTGAATTGCATCCTGTCAGGTTTTTACCAAACTCTGACTCAATTTCTCCATGCCAGATTTTTGGAATTCTGTATTTCTGAGCTTCAAGAGGATTTGGAAGATGCTTTACAACCATATCAAGAACAACTTCATACAAAGGAGCATTTTTCCAGCACCACTCTTTTCTTTCTTCTTCTGTCATCGAATAAATTTTCAGGATATCCTTAAATGTAATTCTTTTCTTTTTCATAAATGGCAGAGATAATGCCCAATTGTCACGAGCACTTCCAAACGCAACGCTGCCGTCATTTATATCCACAAGCCATTTTTCCTTGTACTCTTTTTCTGCAATATTATGTATCAAATCATTAAACTGCCTGAAAATTTTCATAAATCTCTCCTGCATCTGTTCAGGCGAGAGCTTGAGCTCTTTGATTAATCTGTCAACTTTATTTATGAAAAGAATTGGCTTTACCCTTTCTCTTAATGCCTGCTTAAGAACAGTTTCTGTCTGAGGCATTATTCCCTCGCTCGCACATACAAGAACAATTGTGCCGTCAATTGCCCTCATTGCTCTTGTGACATTTCCTGAAAAATCAACATGCCCCGGCGTGTCAATTAAATTAATTAAATACTCGCTATTATGAAAACTATGCACCATTGAAACATTTGCAGCATCAACTGTCAATAATCTTTCCTGCTCGTCTGAATGCTGCCATGTTGCCATCCCTTCTTCCAAATCTCCTGCATTTTTTGCAGCCATCATTCCTGCTGCTGCCAATAAATTATCAGTAAATGCTGTCTTCCCGTGATGTATATGCGCAGATGTGCAGATATTTCTGATTTGCTTTTGGTTTCTGCATATCCTGTTTATTTTCTGCAATTGTGTTTCTTTTTCAACCATTTTGTATTATCAAATTTTTTATTTTTAAGTATTTTTGGTTCTTTTTGTATTTATACAAACGAGTTCTGTTTCTCTTTCTAAGAGAAAGAACAAAATTAGTTTTTAAAGCTTATTATCTCATAGTATCTTGCAAGCACTATCGTGCAGATTGACTTGCAAGCACTATCGTGCAGAGTCAGCCTGCTTTTCAGTCTCATTTCTTTTCTGCCACGCAAAACTCTCATTAGAGTTTTGAAATGCAATCATTATCTCGTTTGCAAGAGCTTCTGCAATTCCTGTTTTCTTTCCAAATGCCTTGTCATAAGCTCCATGAACCATGTTTCTCAGCGAAAGAGAAACTCTTCTTAATGGAGAAACATCAACAGCTTGAGGATATCTTGCCCCGCCATACTCAATTACAGTAACTTCGTCTTTTGGAGAGGTGTTTTCAACTGCCCTTACAAGCACCTGAATTGGGTTTTGCTTTGTCTTTTCCTCAATGATTTTGAATGCTTTCAATACTATTTTTGCATTTTTGTTGTATTTTCCAGAACTCCATGATGTTAAAATCTTGTGCTTTTTTCCTCGATGCCCCGGAACTCCAAGAAGATTAATTAATCTCTCGACAATATTCATCTTTGTCTTGCCAAATTTCTCAAAAGTTCTGCCCCGGCTTTTCAGGATTAATCTCTCATCAAGATTTATAACTCTCTTTAAGCCCAAATCTGTTACTTGAATTTCTTTAGTTTCATATAAGTCAAATATTTTCATTCAGGCCTCCCAAAACTAGCAGACGAATCCATATAAGCCCACCCATCTGAATCATCTAGTTTGCTTGGTTTTCCTCTGTTAAAAGCATGCATTGTAAAATCTGCTAAATCACCAACAGCCTCTGCAATTACCAAAGGAAGCGCAATTAAACCCAAAACTAAATGGCTGTAAAAATCTCCTTGTTTGTCTGTTTTTCTATATCTTTCTACTAATTGTTCAGTGTTTATCATCTTCTATTAAATATTGTAAGTTTAGTTATTTTTATCTTATTTCAATCCCGCTTGTGTATTAAAAGTTAATCTCCCACCCAAACTTTTCTTTCTTAATTTATTAATATATCTTTTTCCAAGATAAAGAGTTGATAATACCATTGCTGCAATACCTGCATAAACCGCATTTCTTGAGTTTGCAGCAGTCCCTGCTGCAATTGCCCCTGCTCCCACAATTTCCCCAAAAGCAGCATAAACCAATCTTCTTACTCCCTGATTATGAATTTTTTCAGCTTCAATCTCATCTTGTGAGCCATCCCAGCCATCATCTTCCCTGACTGGCTTAAATGCCCCAACTATTCTGCTTAATCTTGATGGGGCATATCTTGGTTTAATTTCTCTTGAAATTGACTCATCATCATTATATCCTAAAACTGTTCCTATTTCTCCTGGTAAATGTTTTTCTGTCATCTTAAATTTTTGCTAAATCAGATTCTTTTCCTCTGATAGCTTCATTTATTTTTTTACAAGTATTTAAGGTTAATGCTGCAATATATAATGGAACTGCTGCAATCAATAATCCGCCAATAACTGCTACTTTAACTACGCCATATTTTATTTTATCTGATAATGGCTGTTGTTGAGTTCTAAAATTTCCCCCCGCATAATCGCAACATATCATTTTTATCTTCTTCCCTTCTCTATCTTGCCTTTCCAAAGCAATTTTAGAGGCTGGTCATTTACTTTTATAACTTTAAATCTCACACCCGGAATATCTCCCTTGCTTCTTCCCTGCTTTCCTCCAATTCTCTCAACAACAACTTCATCATGCTCATCAATGAATTTCTGGGCAAGATTTCCAGGAATAAAAGCAGTGATTGTCTTTGAGTTTTTAATCAATTGAACTTTGCAGCATTTTCTCATTGCAGAATTCGGCTGCTTGGCTTCTTTCTGCACTTTTTCAAGCACAATTCCTTTTCCCTGAGACTTGCCCTCAAGAGGATCTGCTTTTGCATACAAATCAAGTGTTCTTACTATATACGGCCTGTCATGCCACCTGAACTTTCTTCTTGTCTTTGCCAGTTTTCTTGCATTCATTAATCCCATGTTAGTATGTTTTATCCTTGTTTTTTTGGTTTTTAAATGTTATTCTCAAGTATACAAATTGTGTTATCCAGAAATAATGTTACCTCGATAACACACATAAGCTCTAATAAACAAGAAGAGCTTATGAAAAAGCTAAATACCAAAAAGATAAAATGGATCGTAAAGGAGGGCGATAAGAGAGAACAG
>VGKQ01000013.1 GCA_016866995.1 Candidatus Pacearchaeota archaeon | reverse complement strand
TTGTTCTCTCTTATCGCCCTCCTTTACGATCCATTTGATTTTCTTCAGGTTTAGTTTTTTCATAAGACTCTGTTGTTTAACAGAGCTTATGTGTGTTATCGAGAGCGCATTATTTCTGGATAACACAATTATAATTATTATTGGAATTGTTTTAATACTGTCAAAAGAAGAAAAACAGATTATAACGAAGAAAATAAAAGACAAGAAGAAGAAAATTGCTCTTGATAACCTTGATAAAAAAGAAAGAGAAGCAGTCAAGATACTTGAAAGGGAAAATGCTGTTTTTCAGGCGGATTTAATGGAAAAATTAGGAATAGGAAAAGTAGGAATTACAAGATTGCTTGATAAACTAGAGGCAAAACAGATTATAGAGAGGAAGAGAAGGGGAATGAATAATATTGTTGTGCTAAAAAATTCTTAATAATTTTTTATTTGGTGTTGGTAATTTTATTTGTTATTTTAAGATTATTTTAGTTAATTTTTTGCATGTTATTTTAGGCGTTTTTATTCAAAATAGCTTGGAGAAACTGGTTTCTCCAAAGACAAGATAAGGTGGCTTTCTTTGTGAATTTTAAATAAATTTAACTTAGGAGGAAAAAATGAACTACTGGATAATTGCCCTGATTGTTGGGCTGATTGTTATTGTTGGAATTGCTGCTGTAAGTTTTACAGGATATGCAACAGCCGATAAGGTTGTTTCTGGCGGATGCAAAAGTTGTGATGGAAAATGCACAATAACCAGCGGATGCGGAAATCCAAGCTGCACTGCTGCAACAACCGGAAAGTGTAGTTGTGGCAAGTAAATAATTATTTTTTGTTTTTTCTTTTATTTTTTTAATAAAGTTTATTAAGAATGATAAACTAATAAAAATGAGGTGAAAGATGAAAAAAGAAGTTGTAGAAAAATTGGCTGCATTGATAATTGCTGCATTTGGACTTGTGGCTGCACTGGCGTGGAATTCTGTAATTCAGGAGATTTTCAAGGCAGTTTTTGGAACAGCAAGCGGAATAATTGCAATGATATTTTACGCAGTTATTGTAACTGTTGTTGCAGTTGTTGCCACTGTCTGGATTGGCAAAATTTCAGATAAGGCAAATAAAAAGAAAAAATAACTTGCAGAAGAAGATAATTGAGAATAATCTTATTATTTTGAAATGATTTTTTCACTAGTGAAGTATATACTTTAAATATAAATATTTTGGATGCTTATATATAATGTGACTGAGGGACTTAAGTGAGGCTCTATAGTTACAGAATAGATTTCTTTGAAGTCAAATAAATACAACTAAATTTATAACTTGCAAGAAAGCAAGCTTTCAGAGAAAGGTGCAAAATGGAAAATCATAAAGATGTGTGTGAAGTTTGTCTGCATCCAATTTCAAATCCGATTTGTGTAGAGTGTTATCTGAAACATGTGGCATCTTGGCTTGGGGATTTTGGATTTAGTGAAAGAAAAGCTGTCAAAATTTTGGGAAGAATAAGACAAAGACTGCCAAGAGAAACCATGAATGAATATAGATGCATTGTGTGTGGGAAGAATGATGCTTCTATATGCATGTACTGCGCATTCTTGGCTACATCAAAGATTTTCTTGAAGCTGAATGCGCCTAAAAAGTATCTGGACGTGTTTTTAGAAAGCTCCAACTTTAAGAGAGAAGAAGATTATGTTGAAAATTGATTAATTGATTAGAAGAGATTTGAAAAAATTAGGTGGAACTATAAAAATTATTTTAAGAAAAGTTTATTAATTATAAAAATTAATTAGATGGGGGTAAAAATGTGTTCGTGTTGTGGATGTAAAAAGAGAAAGAAAAAGAAGAAAAGATAATGGATAATTTAATTGTATTTATAATTGCTCTTATTATCTTAATTATATTTTCTTTAGTTGATGTTATTTCTCACCGCAAGTTTAAGAAAACAAGTAATTTGGTTTTTCATATTTTTGGAATTTCTGCTGTTTTGATTTCTCTCGGCTTTCTTGTTTTTTCTGAATTTAAATTTACTTTTCTTGCTTATTTTGGAATTTTAATTATTATTTTTGGTATAATTTTAATTTTACTTACTTATATCCAGATAAAGAAGCATTTTTTAAGAGCCAGGGGAATAGTTAAAAATGGGTTGTATAAATATTCAAGGCATCCGATGTATCTTGGAATAATTATATTTTTTATTGGCTTGATTTTTCTTGTTCCATCTTTTTATATTTTTATTTATTCTCTTGTTGCAATAATATTTATGATATGGCAGGCATATGAGGAGGAAAAATTTCTTGAAAAGAAATTTCTTAAATATAAAAATTACAAAAAAGAAACCGGAATGATTATTCCAAAGATATAATTTATTTTCTTCTCTTTTTATTTTCTTAAAAATTGTTTACATAAAGAATTAAATTCCCCATTAACAGGACAGCATAAACATCTTGATTTGTTTGGATTCAGTTTGCTGAAAACATTTAAATGTTTTTTGCTTTTCCAGATTTCAGAAATCTTATTTTTATGGATATTTCCAAATGAAAATTCTTTTTTAAAGATGGGGCTTGAGGTTTCTGGGCACGGGTAAACATTACCTTCAGGACTTATTGATAAAGACATTGACATTGCAAAACATTTTGGAAATTTTCCTAAATTCTGTGGCTCTCTTACCCTGACTTTTTTGAAATGTCTCTGCATTTCATAAAAGAAATTAATTGACTTTTCATAATCTTCTTTTGAGAGAGAAACATATTTTTCTATTTTGTTTCTATCATGCTGAATCCATGGCAAGGAAAGCCTTATGTTATCAACACCTGCCAAATCAAGCTCTTTTATTATATTAAAGAGAAGATCGTAATTAAAAGCTTTTTTCGGCACAACGATAGGAGTATTAATTTCAAGTCTGTTTCCAATTTGCTTGTTCTTTTTAAATAATTTTTTTATTAAAGGCAGAATTCTCTTAAACTGATATGATATCAAGGAAGCAGCTATATTAAATGAAATATAACTTGGTTTTGGAGAATTAGATTTGTAGGCGCTATCTATTATCACTTTCATCAAGCTGTTATCAATTAAAAGCCCGTTTGTATAAATTCCAAACCTAAATTTATAATCTCCAAGAAGTTTTATTATTTTTTTTATATCTTGGTGTGTTAATGGGTCAGAATAAAGCCCAGATAAGATTATCAAAATATCTTTATTTGGAAAATTTTTTCTTATATTTTCTAAAACCTCTTTTATTTTCTTTGTAGAAAGATTTATTCTTTTTTGAGGTGCAAGTTTTTTTCCATAACAAAATTTGCATTTTAAATTGCAAAAACCAGATGGATGGATTTCAACTTTGCTTAAACAAAAATTAGGCATATTTGGATAAGATTTTTCAATTGCTTCTTTTATAACTTCTTTGTCCAATCTTGATAGAAACCCATATGCACTTTTATCATCTGATTCTTTTAAAGGCCTTTCAATATTAAAAATTTTTGATTTCATTTTATAATCTATTTTCCTGCAAGTTTTTTTCTGACTGCGGTCAAATCTTCATAAGAGTGAATATGAAGATGTTCTGAGCTACACATCTGTCCGCCGAGAAGTCCTTTTCTTGCAAGCTCTGGAAAAATGTCTACTTCGAGGCTTTTTCCATGGTGGCTGAATATCTCCGGCTCTGCGACAAAAATACTGCCAAAAAATATAGTAGATTTAAGATTTTTAATGAGTGGTTTTTCTATATAAGAAATGATTTTTTTGCCTTCTAATTTGACATGCCCAAACATTGTTTTTTTTGCAGAAATAATAATAGAACTATTAACTATCATTGTTGCAATAACTTTTTCCTGAAGGTGCTGCTGCCATAAAGATAAAAGATCTAAGGAATCAAAAATAATATCGCAAGCAACAACAAGAAAAGTTGTTTTTATTTTGTTCCTTAAAAGTTTCAGGGCAGAAGCACTGCCTTCAGGAATCTCTTCATCAATATATTCTATTTTAACATTAAAATCAGTCCCATCACCAATTATTTTAAAAATATTAGTTAGAGTGTCATGGTCAGAAATAATAAATATATTTTTAAAACCAGAATTCTCAAGCTTTCTCACTGCTTTTTCAATTATAGTGCTGCGGTTTATTTTGAGTGCAAATCTATTTTTCAGCCTGGTTGAAGATTCTTTATTGTCTGCAAGAATTACTGCTGTCTTGGAATCTTTCGTTGCTTTTTTGATTAAATATTCTATTGCCTGGCTTCTGTTTCTGATAAAGATATTATCTATAATAGAATCTATATCTTTGAGAATTTTTTCATTTATTGTTATTGATATTTTCTCTTTCACATTGTTATAATGTTGCAAAACTATTTAAATCCTACTAAGGTAGGATAAAGTAAGATTTTTATTATTTTTTCTTATTTTCTGAAAGTTTCCGAAGATAAGAAAAGTATGATAAAATAAGAAATTGTATGATTTAACTTAAAATTTGTAGGATATCATCGGATAAAGTTAATGTTTTTATAGAAAAATGAATATATTGCTATAAATAAAAGGAAAAACAAAAAGGCCTGTGCCAACTCATGAGGATTGGATAAAAGGAGAAAGAATTCTATATAAATCACCACATCAAAATGCTTATGAATCTATTTTGCGGGTTTTTGGGCTTGATAGTCAAGATGTGAGCATTGAGAATGTTGTCAGTATGAGCCCTCAAGAACTGGCAAGAATATCAGGGAAAGATACTGTCAGAGATACTACAGGAGACTATAGGAAAGCCTCTGAGGTGGGGAATTGAGGTGATAACTCAATATGTTCCAAGAAAAAAAATTGAAAAACTTGGAATAAAACCTGTTTCATTTGCAGATGTTGCTGAATTATTTAGGAGTGATATTGATAAAGAAAAATTGCCTGAATTTTATTCTATTGATCCAAGAACAGAAGAAGTAATAATATACTGCCCCTCCAGAGAAAATAGAACAAATAGCCAGGCCACAGAAAATAATTCCGGATGTGCAATATGTGAAGGAGAAGAGGGTATTCATAATTTTGCAAGAATTGATTTGCCAGATACTATAACATCTGACGGGAAGATAGGAATAGCTTACGCAAGCCCTAACAAATTTCCTTATTTAATTCCAGATGGCCTTCCTCATATTTCTTATCCAGAAAAAGTATTAAGAGGAGGGAGTTTTGTTTTGTGGTGGAATACTCATACAGATATTCATGAGATGTCAAATAGGGATAATAAAGCGATTTTAGATTTAGCAGCAGAAGTTGAAGAGTTTTTTTTACATAACGCAATAGAATTTCCAGAATTAGTTAGTGATGGAGATGAACATAAACATTATGGACATTTTCAAATAGGAAAAAATAGAGGCAAAACTGTTGCAAGTTCAATTATACATGGGCATTATCAATTTGTATTTTCAGAAATACTTCCAAAGAGAATAAAAGAAGATGCTGAATTTGAAAAAGCCAGAAAAGAAACAATTGTAGATTATCTTTTAAGAACAAATTCAAAAGAACTTGAAATACAAGATTATGGAGATGTTACAGCTTTGATACCGTTGAGTGCTATGAAAAGACCTCTTGAAGCTATAATTTTAGTTAGGGACACAAAAAAAAGGAATCTTCATGATTTAAATAACAATGAAAGATTTGGATTAGCTGCTGCTTTAAAAGATTTAACATATGCATTATCAATACTAATGCCTCCTGCAAAAGAATTTGCTTATAATCTTGTGTTTCATACACGAACAGGAATTTATATTGAGGTTTTGCCTGCTACACAAGCAGATGGCGCTTTTGAAAAGATTCGCGAGTTTTGGGCTTGTCAGAGCAGTCCTAAAAGGGCTGTTGAAATTTATAAAGCACATTTAAAAAAATAAAAAAATTAAAAGTAGAAAATGGGTACAGAAAATGACAGAATGGAAAAATGGAAAAAGAAGATAAAACAAAAAATTATCTTTTCTTCTTTTTTATAAGAAGATAGATTATAGCCAATATTCCTAAATCTCCAAGCAAAAAAGCACAGACAAACAAGACAACGAACCAGACTTTTTCTTTCAGTTGTATTGCTCTATATAAAGCCAACCCATACCAAATAAGCTTCCAGATTGTTATCAAAACCATGAGGGCAAGAAATCCGGTAGTTAGCGCCCCTAAACCAAGTCCTGCTGCACCGCTTGCTCCAACCCCAACAAAATCTTGTAAATTCATTTTTTTCTCCTTTTTGTTATTAATCCTTATCTATATTTAAACTAGTTGGTTTTCTAGGAATGATAAAAGAAAGATTTATAAACCTCAATTTCTATAAAACCGAGTAAAATACAACTAATTGTATGTTTTAATTAGGGGCAGTACAATAGGTTGTAGTAATGATAAAGTTACAACTTAGTAAAAAGAGGAGAAAAAGGCTATAAAATGTTATGTCCATACTGCGGAAATGATGAAACAAAAGTGACTGACAAAAGAGACAGCAAAAATGAAACAAGAAGAAGAAGAGAGTGCTTGAAATGCGGGAAGAGATTTACAACTTATGAAAAAATCCAGGAAGTTGAAATTTTTGTAATTAAGAAAGATGGCAGAAGAGAGCCATTTTCAAGAGAAAAATTAAAAGCAGGAATAATAAAAGCATGTGAGAAACGCCCTGTGACTGGAGAACAAATAGAACAAGCCATAAATTTAATTGAGGAAAAATTGAAACAGCACGGAAATGAGGTAGAAAGCAAGTTTATTGGAGAGCTTGTAATGAGGCAATTGAAGAAAATTGATAAGATTGCTTACATAAGATTTGCCTCTGTTTACAGGGAGTTTGAAGATATAAATGAATTTAAAAAAGAGATAAAAGAAATAGTATAATAACTAAAATAATATACAAAACCCCAAAATTAATAAAAAATTAAAAGAAAATAAATTAGTTTAATTAAGGTTGTGAATTAATAAATGAGGAAAAAAGTTTAAGAAAAATAAAAATATTATGTAATATTAGATTAACTTAAAAATTATTTATAGAAGTGGAGCACAATAAAGATTAAAAAGGATGAAAAATAAATAAATCAGGAAAATAAAAAAGAAAAAGAGGTAAAAATATCGGGAGATTTAAGATGAACGGAAAAGTTGACAAAGTTATGGAAAAAATTGAGACAGAAGAATTTGGGCAGAAAGACAAGAGCAAGCTTAATTTCTGGCTTTCAATGGTTGAGAGATATAATTATGACAAAGTAATTTCAATATGCATTAGGGCGGGAACAACTCCTGAAATTGCAGAAAAAATCGCAAATACAATTGATTCTGGCTTGGATGAAGATGACAGAAGAATTGTGACAATGTCTGAAATAAGAAAATTAATCTTCGCGCTTTTATATAAATATGACTGGGCTGCTGCAAAAAGATTCAAGACAGATGAGGTTTTTATAAGAACAAGCTCTGAAAAATTTGAGGTTTTTGACAGGAGCAAAATATCAAGAAGTTTAATCAAAGAAACAGGAATAATTGAGGAACAGGCAGATGCAATAGCAATGGATGTTGATAAATTTATTAAAAATTTAAACTTAAATTATATTTCCTCGCCTTTAATAAGAGAGATTGTTTGTGTCAAGCTTCTTGAATACGGGTTGGAAGATGCAAGAAAAAAATATTCAAGAATTGGAATGCCGATTTATGATATTGAGCAGATGATTTCAAGAGGCACAAGTACAGACATAAAGAGGGAAAATGCTAACTTGCAGCACACACCCGAAACAATAAACTGGATTATCTCAGGAGAAACACTTGAACAATATGCAACGCTCAGGCTTTTGCCGCAAAATCTTGTTGACTCACATATTTCAGGGGACTATCATGTCCATATTCTTTCAAATGCAGCAACACGTCCGAACTGCATACAGCACTTTACTCCATTATTCTTCAAATATGGATTGAAAGTAGATGGAACTGGTACACACACGTCTGTTGCAGGGCCGGCAAAACATTTGCAAGTGGCTGTACAGCATTCTGCAAAAATTCTTCTTGCTGCTCAGACACAAATGGCTGGCGGACAGAGTATTGATTGTTTTAATGTCTGGCTTGCTCCTTTTGTTAAAGGATTGAAAGATGAAGAAGTCAAGCAGGCAATGCAGGAATTTATTTATGAGTTAAATCAAAGCTATGTTGCCCGGGGAGGACAAGTAGTATTCAGCAACATAGACTGGGAGTTTGGAATTCCAAAATGGCTTAAAAATGTGCCTGCAATCGGACCGGGCGGAAAAGAAATGGGTGTTTATGGCGATTATGAAGAAGAAAGCCTAAAACTTTTGAGAGAGTATGCAAAAATAAAGATTAAAGGAGATTATTCTGGAAAGCAGCATATGTGGCCAAATGATGTTTATAAAGTAAGAGAAGATACTTTTCAAAAATATCCAGAAGAATTGAAACTTGTGCATGATTTTATGGCAAAATTTGGCACTCCATATATTGCAAATGGGATTCCTGAGTGGCAGACTGAAAATTTTAATTATATGGGGTGTTTGTCTTCTGATACGCCCTTGCCTTACATAAATGATAACAGCAATCATTTGTCTTCTATAAAAAATTTAGCTGAAAAATATTTTGAAAAAGACAAAAAAATATACGGAGTAAGTGTCTATACTGAGCCTGAAAATCTCTCTGTATTTTCATGGAATCCTGACAAAAATATTATAGAAAAGAAAAAAGTTTTAAAAATAATAAAAAATCCTCCTGCTAAATTGTTTGAGATAAAAACTACAAAAGGTAAGAGAATAAAGGTTACAAAGGACCATCCTTTTTTCAGAATTTCAAGAGGCAATTACTGGTTAAAGAAGGCGGAACAGGCAAAAACTGAAGAGCTTAAAATAGGAGACAGGATTATTGTCCCTGGCAGAATACCTTTTTTTGAAAATATAAATGATAATGTTGATGCTTATTCAGAATTATTGGGGTTTTTTATAGGAGACGGCACAATGCTGAATGTAGGAAAAGGAAATCCTGTAATTATGTTTAATTTTAAAGCAGATTCAGACCATCTTCCTTATTTAGAAGAGGTATGTAAGAAACTTAATATTAACTTAGAGATAAATAAGACATATCATTCAAGAGACAAGGCAGATTATGTTAATTGTTATATTAAGGATAAAGAATTATGTGAGAAATTTTTAAGCTTATATTCAGAAGGGAAGAAAATTCCTGATGATATTTTTAAAAATAGCGAGTTTATTTTTGGATTTTTGGCTGGAATAATAAATTCAGATGGTTATGTAAGAATTGTGAAAAGCTCGAAGGCGAAGGCAACAGAACTTTTGATTACAACTACCTTAGAAAATGTTTGTAATTCAATCTCTTTGATGCTTTCTTGTCTTGGAATAGACTATTCTTTAAGAAAGCAGGAAAATC
The DNA here is from genome assembly GCA_016866995.1 of Candidatus Pacearchaeota archaeon. Lineage (GTDB taxonomy): Archaea > Nanobdellota > Nanobdellia > Pacearchaeales > GW2011-AR1 > VGKQ01. The sequence continues at coordinate 14,367 of VGKQ01000013.1, read as the reverse complement.
CCGGAAAAAAATGTAAACGTTCTGCCTTTAGAATTTCTGTTTTTGGAAAAGATGCAGAATGGCTTTTATCAAAAATTCCTCTTGCAGCAAGACACAAGAAAAAAGAATTTTTAGGGAGAAATAAAAAAAGAGATGTCAAATCAGTAAAGATAAAAGAGATTAGCGAGATTGAAAATAAAGAGCATGTCTATGATTTAGAAGTAGAGGGAAATCATACTTTTATTTCTGGACAGGGATTATTTATACATTCTAACTGCAGGACAAGACTTGATGCGGGTTATGCCGGAGCATGGGGGAGCATAAGAACAGGAAATGACATTTATATCACATTGAATCTGCCAAGAATTGCGTATGAAGCACGAGGAAATGATGAAAGATTTTTTGAGCTTTTAAATAATAGGCTGACAAAAATGGCTGAAATTCTTATAATAAAACACAAGATTACTGATGACTTGCTGCATAAACAGCATCTTCTGAAATTTTTAAGCCAGAAGCTTGGTGAGGAAGAATATTATAATTTTATGAACACTACAAAAACATTTGGTTATGCTGGATTGACAGAGGCGTGCAAGTTTCATACTGGAAATCATCTTCATGAAAATAAAGAGGCTCAGAATTTTGGATTGAAAGTAATAAAAAGAATAAGAGAGTATTCTGGAGAATGCATAAAAAATCACGGCCTGAGATTTTCTGTTATTGCCTCGCCTGCTGAAACCTGTGCTGCACGTCTTGCTAAGCTGGATATTTCAAGATTTGGAAAAAATGTTATTTTTTCAGGAACAAAAGAAGCTCCGTATTATACAAACAGCCATATGATAAAGATGGATGCAAACTTTCCTCTTGGAGAAAAAATAAATATTGAGCAGGATTATCATCCTATTACAAATGGCGGGCATATTCTTCATATTTGGCTTGGAGAACAAAGTCCTTCTGCTGAAAGCCTGATGGAACTGACAAAAAAAATCTGCAGAAAGAATATAGGATTTTTTGCATATACACGAGATTATTCTATCTGCAATCCGTGCTCTAATTTTGAATACGGATTAAGGCAGAAGTGCGGGAACTGCGGGAGTGAGGATTTGGCAAGATACTCAAGAATTACAGGATATTACCAGAGAGTTGAGGGATGGAATCCTGCAAAAAAGCAGGAGCTTAAAGATAGATTTAGGTTTAATGCTGCTGAGTGTGATTGCAATTAATATTAAATAATTAGGATAAACGCGGATATTAATAATACTATATTAAACTCATTAAGGGATTTAGTACATTAATTAAAATTAATAAAATAGAATAAAATGGAAAGGCCGGGTGTTGGAATTTCTGCAATTGTCCTTAAGGGGAAAAAAGTTCTGCTTGGAAAAAGAAAAGGAAGCCATGGTGCAGGAACATGGGCTTTTCCTGGCGGACATCTTGAGTTGTTTGAAGATTATGAAACATGTATATTAAGAGAAATAGAAGAAGAAACAGGATTAAAAATTGAGATAATTGACAAAAATCCGGTTGCAGTTACTAATGATTTTTTTCCTGAGGGCAAGCATTATATTACTTTATTCATTAAAGCAAAATGGATTTCAGGCGAGGCTGAAGTGAAAGAAAAGGAAAAATGTGAGGAATGGAAATGGTTTTCTTGGGATAATCTGCCTTCTCTTCTATTTACACCAGTCAAAAATCTAATTAAACAAAATTTCAACCCTTTTAAATGAAACCTGAAATAAAAGGATTTGCCCCAAGCTCGCTTGTTGACTGGGATGGGAAAATTGCCGCAGCAATTTTCCTTCCTTATTGCAACTTTAAATGCAAGTTCTGCTCTAACAAAGAGCTTGTTCTTTCTCCGGAAAAATTGAAAACAATTCCTTTTTCTGAAATAAAAGAGAAACTTGAAAAAAATCGCGAGTTTATAGATGGGGTTGTGATTTCAGGAGGAGAGCCCACAATTAATCCTGAAATTGTGAAATTATGCACTGAAATTAAAAATCTTGGATTTAAAGTCAAGCTCGATACAAATGGCTCAAGTCCTGAAATGATTTCAGAGCTGATAGAAAAGAAGCTTGTTGATTATGTTGCAATGGATATCAAGACAAGCTTCAAAAACTATGGAAAAATTACCGGCTTTTCTGATACTGAGAAAATAAAAAAATCAATTGAAATTATAAAAAAATTTCCAGAATATGAGTTCAGGATGACATTATTTCCTGAAATAAAAAAAGAAGATTTGATTGAAATTTCAGAATATTTGAAAAAACAAGAAGCAAACAAATCTTTTTTCTTACAGCAGTTCAGGAATTGGAGCTGTATTGATGAGAATGCAGAAAAAATAAAGCCATATTCAAAAGATGAAATAGAAAGTTTTCTTGAATTAATAAAGCCTTATTTTGATAAATCTGGAATTAGAAATATATGAAATTAATAGTCAATAATTATTCCTGTTTTATTATTCAATCCTAATCCCTTTTCGTATATTTTATTAATTGCCTGCACAGATTTGTTTTATTTTTTGAAGTTTAATTAGGGATAAATTATCAATTAATTAAGCATAAAGTTAAATTGAAGATTAATATTTGATTAATTACTGAAAATATTATAATTATAATATATATTAAAGCACAGCAATTATTTTAAATCCAGAAAATATTGGAAAATATGATTATAGGACTGACAGGAAGCCTTGCATCTGGAAAAGGAGTTGTGTCTGACTTTTTGAAGAAACAGGGTTTTGTTTATCTTTCTCTTTCTGATGAGCTTAGGGAAATTGCAAAAGAGATGAAAATAGAATTAACACGAGAAAATCTGCAGAATTTAGGAAACAAATTGAGAGAAGAGAGGGGAGCAGGAGTTCTGGCTGAACTTGTTGCAGAAAAAATTAAAAATCAGCAGTACAGGAAAGCTATTATTGATGGAATAAGAAATCCTGCTGAAGTGAATTTTCTGAGAAAATTAAAAAATTTTCATCTTATTTCAGTTGATGCTCCTCAAGAAACAAGATTCAGAAGACTTGTGGCAAGAAATCGAGAAAGCGATCCTAAAATATGGGTTGATTTTTTAAAAGTTGATGAGAGAGATAAGGGAATAGGAGAGGCAGAGACAGGGCAGGGAGTTGGAAAATGCATGGCTCTTGCTGATTTTTCTTTGATTAATGATTCAACATTTGAGGAAGCACAGGAAAAAGTAAAAAATATTTTTGAAAAAATTTCAAACAAGGCTCCTCGTCCTGGCTGGGACGAGTATTTTATGAAAATGGCTGCTCTTATTGCAGAAAGAAGCACCTGCTTGAGGCATCATGTAGGCGCTGTAATTGTGAAAGACAAAAGAGTTATGGCTACTGGATATAACGGAGCTGCAAGAGGAATTAAGGATTGCAAGGAAAGAGGATGCTTGAGAAATGAGCTAAATATTCCTTCTGGAACAAGACACGAGATTTGCCGGGCAATACATGCTGAGCAGAATGCAATAATTCAAGGTGCAATTCATGGAGTAAAATTAGACGGGGCAATTATTTACTGCACTCATACTCCTTGCATGATTTGCGCAAAAATGATTGTACAAACAGGAATAAAAGAAGTTGCAAGCTATCATGATTATTCAGATGCTGACGCGAGAAAATTTCTTGAAGAAGCAGGAGTTTTGCTGAGAAAAATTGAGAAGCCTGAAGGCTGTATTGATTTTTTAGATTAAATGATTATCAAATTTTAAGCCAAATCAGGAAAATGATGAGCAAATGTTTCCCAGATTTCTGAATGAACTTGTTCAACAGGCTTATTTCCATTAATAGTATAAATTAATTCGCCTTTTGCAAGATGAAGCTGTACAGCTTTCAAATAAGCTTGTCTTAATTTTTCTTGAAATTCTTGCTGCTCAAATTTTGGCTCTTTTTTCTCTCTTCTTGCTCTTTCTGCTAATCTTGCCATAGCCACATCTACTGGAACATCAATAAAAAAAGTCAAGTCAGGAACAGGCATGCTTTTATGCCTTTCAATTAATTCTTCCATGTTTAATCCTTGAGTAGACTGATAGGCAATTGTTGAAAACTTGTACCTGTCTGAAACAACATGAACTCCTCTTGCAATATTGGGCGCAATTAATTGAACAACATGACTTCTCCTATCTTCAATATACAAGCTAGCCATTAATTCAGCATTTGAATATGGGTCTGTTTCTGTGGCTAGCCTTCTTCTTATTTCTTCTGAATTCCAGGGTTCTGAAGTTGTGAGAACATGACGAGACTTGCCTGCTGAATATAATCTTCCTGCAAATAATACTGCCTGTGTTCCTTTTCCACAGCCATCTATACCCTCAAAAACCATAAATTTCCCCTGCATTTTCTTTCAAGAAAATGCTGATTTAAAAAGATTATAGCAATTTAATATATACAATAAAATTTGGCTCTATTATTATCCTAAATTTGCTTTTATTGCTTCAACATCCAAAATAATTTTAATTGTTTTTTATTTATTATTATAATTTTATGAGAAGTATATATTATTCTCAGAAAGGTTTATTAATGCTGATTTTTTTAATTTTTGATAATTCAGCGGGAAAGGAAGATGGGAAAGAATAATGGAGTTGAGGAAATCTCAGAGCACGAGTTTCAGGAAGTTATAAGCAAGCCTATTGCATTAGTGGATTTTTTTGCAGAGTGGTGCATGCCTTGTGTTATGATGGCTCCTGTTATTGAAGAGCTTGCTTCCAAGTTAAAACAAGTAAAATTTGCAAAAGTAAATGTTGATGAGAATTCAAATTTATCTCAAAAATTCAAGATTATGTCAATTCCGTGCTTGATTATATTTAAAGATGGAAAAGAAGCTGAGAGAATTATAGGAAGCCAGCAGGCTGAGATGGTTGAGGAAAAACTGAAGAAGTGGCTGAAATAATTTTCTGAATTAGTCTTAATATAATTTTTAATTAATTATTTTATAAATATATTATTAATATGGGCTTTTGTTATCTAAAAACATTTAAAAATATAGAATATTTCTGAGCTACGGGAGAGGGTCCCGTAGCTCAGCCTGGTTAGAGCACTGGCCTTTTACTTGCAACTTTTTGGTAAAAAGTTGGGAAAAACCCAAAGAACAAAAAGAACAAGATGAAAGCCAGGTGTCGTGGGTTCAAATCCCATCGGGACCATAATTAAATTTCAAAGAAAAAACATTAAAAACCGCAAGGTTTTTAAAGCCATTTTTGATTTCTTTTAGTATTGTTAAGTTGTAAATGAAATTATGCCAACTTAATTGATTAAACCCAGCCAAAAAAATTATAAACTCTGTCTAAAAATGCACATACTTCAGCCAAAACACACTAAATTAAAGCCAGATGAGGTTAAAAAACTTCTTGCTGAGTTAAATATCTCTCTTTCTCAATTACCAAAAATAACAGCAGAAGACCCTGCTCTTCCTGAAAAATGCCAGGCAGGAGATGTTGTAAAAATAGAAAGAAAAAATGATGATAAAATAAATATTTATTACAGGGTTGTAATATAAATATTGTGCAAGGACAAAATGATAAATAAAAAGCAGATAGAAATCAAATTAAGCATAATAACACAATTTATCACCTTAACTAATAAAATACCTTGCCTGATAATTTTGTAATATAGACAAGATGAGAAAGCATATAATTATAAAAAAGTATCTTGAACAGCATTCAATAGTCGAAAGCAACATTGTTTCTTTTAATAATTTTATTGAGCACAGGATGCAGCAGATAGTTGATGAGCTTTCTGCAAACATGACAAATGATGAAATTGAAATCAGGCTTGGAAAAATACGAATGGAAAAGCCGAATATAATTGAAGCAGATGGAAGCCAGAAAATGATTACCCCAACAGAAGCAAGATTAAGAAATTTGACATATTCTGCCCCTGTTTTTCTTGAGATAAATGTCAAGCAGGGAAACCAGATTGAGACGCATGATGTTGAAATAGGAAGAGTTCCTATACTTGTAAGAAGCAGAGCTTGCAATACTTTTGGAATGTTAAAAGAAGATTTGGAAAAAGAGTATATTGACCCTCAAGACCCAGGAGGATATTTTATTATTAATGGAAATGAAAGAGTAATGGTAATGACAGAAGACTTGGCTGCAAATCAGCCGTTTATAGAAAAGTCAAGAGGAAAATTAATGCTGAGATTGTTCTCGCAGAGAGGGGCTTACAAGATTCCAATATCAATTTCCGAGACAAACGAAGGAATTCTTGAAATATCTTTTTCAAGATTCAGAAATATTCCAGCAATGATAATGTTAAAGGCTTTGGGAATGATAAAAGAGGCAGATGCTTCAAGGCTTGTTGGACTTGAAACAGACAGCTTTATTGTAAATTTGTATGAGTATGCAAACATCTCAAATCAAGAAGAAGCAATGATGTGGATTGCAGAAAAAACAAGCCTGCAGGGAACAAAGAAAGAAATGTTAGACCGAGTTAAACAAAGAATAGACAATTATTTTATGCCACATATTGGGTTAAAGAAAGATAACAGGCTTGAAAAAGCAATAACATTATGCAAGTTCATAAAACAGTTTTTGATAGGAAAGGACAATCCTGACACCCACACTGACAAAGACCATTATGCAAACAAAAGGGTGAGATTGAGTGGAGACTTGCTTGCTGATTTGTTCAGAGTAAATTTAAACATTTTATTAAGAGATATTCAGTACTCGCTGCAAAAGGTTGCAAAAAGGAAAAAATTTTATTCAATAAAAACAATAGCAAAATCAACATTATTCTCGCATAGAGTTGAGAGCGCAATTGCTACAGGAAACTGGATTGGAGAAAGAACAGGAGTAACACAAAACATGGACAAAACAAACCATCTTGCAATTCTTTCTCAGCTGCAAAGAGTTTCAAGCATGCTTCCTGGAGAGCAGGAAAATTTTCTGGCAAGAACATTACATCCAACCCATTATGGAAGATTCTGCCCAATTGAAACTCCAGAGGGAACAGAAATTGGATTAAGAAAAAACCTGGCAATACTTGCGAGAATTTCAACAGCAGTTGACTTGGATGAGGAAAAATTTATAGATAATCTTGAAGAGCTTGGATTAAAAAGAGAGAAAGACAACCAGGTACATGGCAATATTGATATTTTTTTCAACGGAAGATTTATTGGAAGTGTTGATGACTGGGAGAGCTTTGTGAAAGAAATCAGAAAGAGCAGAAGAGAGGGAAAATTACCAGTTGAATTGAGCATAAAATATGACAAGTTTATGAATACAATATTAATTCTGACAGAAATAGGAAGGGTTCTCAGGCCGCTGATTATAGTTGATGATGGGAAAGGCAGGCTTACAGACGAGCATCTTGTTCTTCTTGAGCAGGACAAGATAAACTTTAATGATTTAATAAAACAGGGAGTTATAGAATATATTGATGCAAGCGAGGAGGAAAATGCTCTTGTTTTATTAACAAAAGAAAATCTTTCAAAAGAAACAACTCATCTTGAGATAGATTTGATGGATTTTCTTGGACTTGTAACTTCGCTTGTTCCATATGTTGACCATGATCATCCTCCAAGATTAATAAGAGGAAGCAAAACACAGAAGCAGGCATTAAGCATTTATGCAATTAATTTTCCAGTGAGACTTGATACAGATGTTTCTATTTTGCATTATCCTCAAAAGCCGATTGTAAGAAGCTTTGTTTATGATACTCTTAAGATGTATCCGGCTGGGCAGAATATTATTGTTGCGGTGATGACTTATGAAGGGTATAATATGGAAGATGCTGTTGTGCTTAACAAGTCAAGCATTGAAAGAGGATTTGGAAGAAGCACTTACTTCCGCCCGTATACTTCATTTGAGTTAAATTATGCAGGAGGATTGTCAGACAAGGTTGAAATTCCCGAGAAAGACACTTCTGGATACAGAACAGAACAAAGCTATAAATTTCTTGAAGATGATGGCATAGTTTATCCTGAAGCAAAAATGAATGAAGGGGAAGTTATTATTGGGAAAACGTCGCCTCCAAAGTTTCTGTCAGAGGCAAGAGAGATTACAATAAAGACAAGAAAAGAAAACAGCACTGCAATAAGGCAGGAAGAAAAAGGGACTGTTGATATGGTTTTTATAACAGAAGATGATGAAGGAAATAAAGTAGTTCATGTGAGGACACGAGACCAGAGAATTCCAGAGCTTGGAGACAAATTTTCTGCACCTCACGGGCAAAAGGGAGTTGTTGGTGCGATTGTTGCTGAAGAAGACATTCCTTTTACAGCAAGAGGAGTGAGGCCTGATTTGATTTTTAATCCACATGGAATTCCAGGAAGAATGTCTGTGGGATATTTGATTGAATTATTGGCGGGAAAAACTGCTGCAATTTCAGGAGAGATTATTGACAGCACTCCTTTTTCAGGGCAGTCTGTCGAAGAGCTTGAAGCCCAGCTAAGAGAATTTGGATTTAGGTATGATGGGAAAGAGACAATGTATAATGGAATTACTGGAAAAATTATGAAAGCCAAGATTTACATTGGAAATATGTACTACTTGAAATTAAAGTATATGGTTGCGAACAAGATGCATGCACGAGCATCAGGAAAAGTTACAATGCTGACAAGACAGCCTATTGAAGGAAGAGCAAGAGGCGGGGCATTAAGATTAGGAGAAATGGAGCAGCAGGCTCTTGTGGCTCATGGCTCTAGTTTATTGTTAAAAGAAAGATATGATTCAGACAAGGTTGTTGTTTACATCTGCAGCAAGTGCGGGGCTGTTGCAATAAAAGACACAATAAGAAATAGATTGTATTGCCCTGTATGCAACAGCAATGAGATTGAGAGCATTGAGATATCATATGCCTTCAAGCTTTTGCTTGAGGAATTGCAGGGAATGCATATTGAAACAAGATTTGAATTAAAAAACAAGTATGAATAAAATGAAAACAAATTTAGAAACCAGAACACGTGCGGCTGATTTGCCTTTGAGAAGAGAGCCGAATTTATCAGATCATGGAACAGAAGACTTGTGCCCGTGCCATACTGTTAAATGTGCAAGATGCACGACAGGATTGTATGACAGCAGTTACAGGGCATGCGATGTTTATATTAAATTAATGTTAGTAGGAGAATAACATGGCAGATATTGTAAAAAAACAAGTTAAAGCAATTTCATTCAGCTTGTTGTCTCCGGAAATGATTAAGAAAATTTCATCTGCGAAGATAATAACTCCTGAATTGTATGATGTTGATGGATATCCTGTTGACGGCGGATTAATGGACTTAAGACTTGGAGCAATTGACCCTGGAGTGAGATGCAGAACCTGTGGAGGAGGATTAAAAGAATGTTTGGGGCATCCAGGAAGCATAGAAATGGCAAGAGCTGTTCTTCATGTCAAGTATGTTCCTATAATTGAATTATTTTTAAGAAGCTTCTGTTCAGAGTGCGGAAAGATATTGTTAAGCGAGGAAAATATTGCAAAATATAACATTGCAGAAAGAATAAAGAAAAGCAAGGATGCAAAAAAATGCCCATACTGCAATGCACAGCAGGAAAAAATAAAACTTGAGAAACCGACAACATTTTATTCCGGGAAAAGAAGAATATTTCCTACAGAGATTAGAGAGAGGCTTGTAAAAATTTCAGATGAGCAGACAAAATTAGTTGGAGTAAATCCTGTAACATGCAGGCCAGAATGGGCTGTCTTGACTTTGCTTGTTGTGCCTCCTGTTACTGTCCGCCCTTCTATAACTCTTGAAACAGGAGAAAGAAGCGAGGATGATTTGACTCACAAGCTTTCAGACATTGTTCGAGCTAATCAAAGATTATGGGAAAATCTGAATGCAGGCGCTCCTGAAGTTATTATAGAAGATTTGTGGGACTTGCTGCAATATCATATCACAACTTTTTTTGACAATACTCTTACAAAAATACCTCCTGCAAGGCACAGAAGCGGACAGCCATTGAAAACAATCACAGAAAGAATCAAAGGCAAGGAAGGAAGAATAAGGCATAATCTTGCTGGAAAAAGAGTGAATTATTCCTCGAGAACTGTAATTTCTCCAGACCCTTTTATTAATATTAATGAGATAGGAATTCCTAAAGAGATTGCGAAGATAATCACTGTTGCAGAGAGAGTGAACAGCATGAATATTGAAATGCTTAAAAAATTAATACTGGCAGAAGATTATCCAGGGGCTAATTATGTTATAAGGCCTGATGGGAAGAGAAAAAGAATCACAATTGAATTAAAGCAGGAAATTATTGACGAGCTTGCTCCGGGCTATATTGTTGAGAGGCATTTACAGGATGGAGATGTTGTCTTGTTTAACAGGCACCCTTCACTGCATCGTGCTAGTTTAATGGCTCATTATATAAAAATTCTGCCTTACAAGACATTCAGGCTACATCCCGTAGCAGCGTTTCCGTATAATGCTGATTTTGACGGAGATGAGATGAATATTCACTCACCGCAGACAGAAGAAGCGAGGGCAGAATCAAAAGTGCTTCTTGATATTAGGCAGAATGCATTTTCTCCAAAGAATAACTGCAATCTTCTTGGATGCATAACTGACGCGTTAACAGGAAATTATCTGCTGAACAAGCAAGAATTGACAAAAAGCGAGGCAGAACAATTGAGCTATAGTGTGGGAAATGATTTATCTTTTTCAAAGAAAAATCTTCTTGGAGGAGAGGTGTTTTCAAGCTTTCTTCCCAAAGAAGTGCAGGGAGATTTTAATGAAATAAACAGCAAGCTTTTTGGAGTTGAAGAAGGAAAGATTGTCAAGGAAATTGACAAGAAATGCGGCAGAAAGGAAACAATTGAAACATTAAGAAAAGTTTTTGCCTTAGGAACAAACCACTTATCAAAAATAGGATTTACAATTTCAATTCAGGACTTGGATGTGAATGAAAAAACAAGAAAGAATACAGAAGATATTATAAAAGATGTTGAAGAAAAAACAGAAAAAGTCATAAGCTCATATTATGATGGAAGCATTGAAATTATTCCTGGAAAAAGCAAGGAAGACTCGAGAGAGATTAAAATTCTCCAGCTTTTGAATGAAGTAAGGACAAAGATAGGCAATGTTGTGAAGCAGGAATTCCCAAAAGAAAATCCCGTAAATACAATGATACTTTCTGGAAGCGGGGGAAGCATACTTAATGTTACGCAAATGGCGTGCTGCATAGGACAACAGAGCCTGTGGGGGAAGAGAATAAGCTTTGGATATACAAGAAGAACCCTTTCATTTTTTAAGGAAGATGATTTGTCTCCTGGTGCAAGAGGGTTTGTTTATTCCTCTTATATGAAAGGATTAAAGCCGTATGAATTTTTCTTTGGATGCATAACAGGAAGAGATGCTCTTATGGACACTGCATTAAGAACTCCAAAATCAGGATATTTGTACAGGAGGCTGGCAAATGCCCTGCAGGACTTGAAAGTAGAGTATGATGGAACAATAAGAGACGCGTCTGGAAATATTATCCAGTATGAATATGGGAATGATGGGGTGGATGTTTCTGCACTTCATATGAACAAGAAAATAGCTCCTGGAGAGGCGGCAGGAATGATTACTGCACAGAGTTTTGGAGAGCCATCAACACAAATGGCTTTAAATGTTTTCCACTCAGCAGGAATTCAAGAGATGCAGATTACTTCTGGATTGCCAAGATTGATAGAGATATTTGATGCAAGAAAAAATCCTTCAACTCCAATGATGGAGATTTATCTTGACCGCGAGTTTAATAATGAAAAAGACGCAAGAGTTATTGCTGAGAAAATAAAAGAAGTAAGATTGAAAGATGTGATTTCTGAAATTAAGGTTAATTTTGCAGAGAAAAGAATTGATATTTTCATGAACAGCCAGGCTGTGAAAAACATACATACTTCTGTTGAAAGCATAGCTGAAAGGCTGAAAGAAAAAGGATTTAAGATTAAGACAAGAGATAACTTAATTTATTTTACTGATTCTAGTTTGGATTTCAAGGAGCTTTATAAAATAAAAGAAAAAATAAAAGAGACGCAGATATCGGGAATTGCTGGCGTGGAGCAGATTTTGGTTGTAAAAAGAGAGTCAAATTATGTCATTTTAACTTCTGGCTCAAATCTAAAGGAAGTTTTTGAAGTGAAAGGAGTTAATGCAGAAAAAACAAGCACAAACAACATACATGAAGTTGAAAACGTGCTTGGGATAGAGGCGGCAAGACAGATGATTATAAATGAGATTAATAATGTTATTGAATCTCAGGGATTAGATATAGACCAGAGGCATCTGAGTTTTGTTGCGGATGCGATGACTTCTTCGGGAGAAGTGAAGGGAGTTACAAGAATGGGAATTATATCGCAGAAATCAAGCATTCTTGCAAGAGCTTCATTTGAAACTCCTATAAAACAATTTGTAAATGCGACAATAAAAGCAAGCAAGGACGAGCTTTCAAGCGTGATTGAAAATATTATTCTTAACCAGCCCGTGCCTGTAGGAACAGGGCTTCCCGGACTGCTTGTAAAAGTTACAGGGCCGCTTGTGAAGAAGGATAAGAAAGACAAGGAAAAATAATCAATAATTAATATGCTCACTAAAAATTTAATAAACAATAAAAATAAATTGCAAGTTAATTAATAATAAATAAACAATTTAAATTTAGAATATAATCTAATATGAAAACACTTGATATGAGATTTATAAGATACTTGAACTTATTTGAAAAAGTCACAAGAGTGAGAATACAAGACTGCTTTTCTTATAATAATATTATAATTTTCTGCGTTCCGTATCATTTAATTCATAGAGCAATGGGAGAAGGAAACAAAAATATAAGAATATTAAGCGAGATTCTTGAGAAAAAAGTAAGAATAATTCCTCTTCCGAGAAATCCCGGAGAATTTATCTCAAAAATTGTAGCTCCTGTAAAATTCAAGAGCTTGGAAGTAAATGACAAGGAAATTATAATTAATGCTGGAAAGCAGAGCAAGGCGGCACTGATTGGAAGGAACAAAGCAAGATTAGAAGAGCTTGGAAATATTATTCGCGAGTATTATGGGAAGGAAGTTAGGATAATTTGAGAAGGATACTGTCAAGTTATCAGAATATATATTATTTCTGCTCTAAATTATTAAATTTTCAATAATATTAACAATTATTCTGTTCATTTATTTATAAAAATATAGATGAATTTTAATTAATGCACAACTAACAATTTATTTTTTAGTATTTATTTTTAATTAACCATTATTAATGCTCATGTCTCTTTAACTTGATAATATCTCTGAGAAGATAAATTTATAAGCTTAAAGAATATACTTATAATATGGTAAGTGACTTGGAACTGCTGAATTCCTCTGAAGAAAGTTTGAAATGGTTTCAGGAAAATTCTATTAAAATCAGAGAAGAATTTGCAAATAAAATAATAGCAATCAAAAATAAGGAGATTGTAGCAAGCGCTAAAAACATAAATGAGCTTTTAATTTTTTTAAAAGAGAAAAACATTGATGAATCAGAAGTTCTAATTGAGTTTATTGTTCCTAAAAATGAAATAGTAATATTGGGATGAAAATAAAAGTTTTTTATGACAAGGATTCAAAGCAGTTAAGAGTTCCGGTAATTGTTAAAATTCCGCATAAGAGGATATCATCTGATTTTGTAATTGACACCGGAAGTCCGCATACAATTCTTAATTATTCAAATTCCTTAAGATTAGGAGTTCCTCATACAGAAAAAGCAGAATTAATAAGACTTGGAGGAAGGGCTTATCAGAGTTATTTGTTTAATAGAACGGAAATTGTTTTCAAGTCAGAAGATAATAAAGAAATTAATGAGATTATTTCTGCAAGAATTCTCAAGCCAAGTTCACCGAAAGCAGAAGAAATTGAGATGCTTGACAGATGCCCTAATTTGTTAGGAATAGATTTTTTAGAGAAAGGCTGGAAATTTTTCTGTAACCTTGAAAAAGATGAAGTTTATTTTGAGAAAATAGATTAAAAATATAATCTGACTTTTTTAAGCAGATAAAGGACAAGCCATTGTCATATTTGAATATCTTGAATGCAAATTTAATGCTCTTCCTAGTGATTCAGGAAAGTATTTTTGTAAATAATTCAAAAAAAATCTTGCATTTGATAAACAAGATTTAATATATTTAATGTAATTAGGATAACGACCACAACAAACTGCTCTTTCTAATTCTAGGTTCATTAATTTATCTGCCTCGTTTAATTCTGATTCTATTAATACAAATAAGCCATTAATAGCAGTTTCTCTTCTTTCTTTTAGTTGAGTCATTTTATATTCACTTTTCTTAGTTTTTTAATCATTTGTATACTTGAGTGTCTAGTCCGCTATTAAAGTTACCTCGATGATTTAAGTTCTTCATTATTTATATAACTTTTTGTTTATTTTCTCTTCTTTTCCAGGAAAGCTTGATAAGGAGTTCTAAGCTTTCCATTTGTCAAGC
>VGKQ01000012.1 GCA_016866995.1 Candidatus Pacearchaeota archaeon | reverse complement strand
TTAAACATAAACTGGAGTTTTCAAGTTAATCAGACAGGGCTGGCAACTGGTTTGAGATACAAATATAATATTTCTGTGCTTGACTTGGCTGGAAATTTCAATTCAAGCGAGACAAGAACAATTTTAGGAAATGCCCCTCCTTCAATTATATCTGCAAATTATACACCTATTCTGCTGAATGAAATTGATCCAAACATGAATATGACAATAAATGCGAATGTTTCTGATTCTGACAATAATTTTGATTCTGCAATTTTGCAGTGGAAAAATTCAACTGGAGCTTGGAGCAATATAAGCATGAATAATTTAACAGCAAAATTAACAACAACAATAATGAATTCAAGCTTGCAACTTCCAAACTACGAAGATAATATAACATTCAGAATTTGGGCAAATGACACTGAAAATGATGTTGGAGTAGGCAATAATTATACTCTTACAAGTTATTGGGACTGCACCTGGAATTCTACTTACGATTTAGGAGCAGTAGCAGGATATGACATAAACAAAAATATTGGAAATATAACAATAAATAATACAGGAGACTTGCTATATTCAAATAATAATTGTAGCTTAGATTTTAGGTTAACTTATGATTTGACAGAAGGAAGAATTTATTTTGACAATATTTACTTGAAGCCTTCTAATACATACACTGTTTCTGCTGGCTCAAACAGGACAATAAGAATAAATGCAACATTTGGGACAGAAATCAAACAGGAAAACGTAAATATGACTGCTCTTGAAGTTTATTCAAGGAGCACATTATCAAGCAAGAATACAACAGCAATTCTTGTGACAAATAGAGCCGGGCCGTATTTATATCAGAAAATATCATCATCCCCAAGCATTGTTTATTTGACTCCTGGAAATTTCAGCTTGCAGGGATATCTTAGAAATTTGATGGGAAGCACGAGTATAAATGAGAATAATACTGCCTATAATGTAAGCTTTTACTGGGTTTTTCCTAGCGGATTTGTTAATGTTACTGGAAATTTAACAACAAATTTTACAAATATTACAGATAATGAGCTTCACTATAATAATATAGAAGCAACTTTCTCTGAACTTGAATCAATAACACCCGGAATAAAAACTTTTTACTTGTATGCTCGTGGATATAATTTGACAGGAGATTTGATTAAAGATGCAAATAACAATACTTTGCTTGAAGAAAGAGTTAATATAACATTTTCGTGCTATAATGAGACAGACGGAGTATGTGTAACTGGATGCGGATACATGCTTGATTCTGACTGCAAGCAGGAAGTAATCACAATTGGAGGGAGCTCGGGAGGTGGAGGAGGCGGAGGAAAGTCAGAGGCAAAATATGAGAGGAGCAGCTCTTTTTTTGAACTTGTTAGAGGAAAGAAAAATGAATTTCAATTAGAAATCAAGAACAAGTATCCTTTTCCAATTAAAGACATAAAAATATCTGTTTCTGGAATAAATGCTGATTACATAAACATTGAACCAAAAGAAATAGCATTATTAGAAGCAAAATCTGGAAGAAATATAACAGTAAAAATTACAGCTCCAAGTTATTTTACAAGCAAGGAATACACTTTATTTTTTGACATTTCAGGAATGCTTGTGTCAAATGATTCTTCAAGCCAGTATACAGACAAGAAAGAAGTTACTTTATATATTTTAGAAATTCCAAGAGAAGAGGCATCCAGATTGCTGAATGAATCAAGAATTATGCTTGAAAAAATGAATGAATCTGGAATGAATATAAAAGAAATAGGAAAATTAACTGTAGACATAGAAAAAGATTATAATGAAAATAATTTTGCTGATTTAAAAGAAACATATAACAAGATTAAGCAGATATATGATTCTGCTTTTGAGTCAAGAAAGATAATTGAAGAATTAGAAGCTGGAATGAAAGATGCAGAATTAAGGGGAATTTCTGTGATTGAAACCAAGAAATTATTGTATATTGCAGAGGTTGTATTCAACAGAGGAGATTTTATTCTAGCATTAGAAAGATTAAAAGAAGCAAAATTAACATATGCAATTGAGACAAAAGGAGAATTTAATATTATCAGAACAATACAAAACTATCCTCTCCAATCATTTGGAATTGTTCTTGCAACTATAATTTTCTCAACAGGAACAACATTAATTGTAAGAAGAAGATTAATGAAAAGAAAATTAAAACTGCTTGAAGAAGAGGAAAAATTGCTTCTTGAATTAATGAAAGTCATACAAAGAGAGTGCTTTGAAAACAATAAGATGAGCATGGAAGAGTATGAAGAAGCAATGGTTCAGTATGAAACAAGATTATCCCAGGCAGTGGAAGAAAAGATTAGAATTGAGACAAAGCTTGCAAACATGCTGAAAATAAGAGGAAAGAGAAAAGCTTTGGAAGAAGAAAAGAAAAGATTGATTGAATTAATAAGAGATATTCAGGACAAGTACATGAATAAAGGAATGATTGAGACAAGAATTTACGAGAATATGATTAAAAGCTATACAGCAAGATTAAGTGAAGTTGAAGAGCAGATTACATTTTTGGATGCTCAGGATGCTTTGAATACAGGGATAATTCACAAATTATTGAGGAAGAAAAAAAATTAACATGGAAACATTTAATAAGACTATTAAATTAATAGAAAAATATAAAGAAAAATGAATAAATTAGTTTATAAAATTTCTATAGCATTTTTTTTATTAATTATTATATCTGGATTTGCTGCTGCCCAGGAAAAAAATTTAACTACTGAAGAAAAAGCAGTGTTATGCCTGAATGAATCAAGGCAGATTTTTGCTGAAATGCAGAATGAAAGCTTTAATGTAAAAAGCATTAATGAGAGCCTTGTCAGGGCGCAGAATACATTTAACGCGCATCTTGTGCTTAAAGAGCAGAACAAGAAATATGATTTTTCACTTGTTCTGCCTGACTGCGAGACAATCAGGGCAATAAGAGAGAATGCATCTTCATCAAGAGATGAGTTAATTGCATTAATGAAGTTTTACAATGAATCATATGTTGCTGGGATGAATACATCAAAAATTGATGCTTTAATTGAAGAAATAAAAAAGGAAATTGAGGATGAAAGATACGGGAAGGTTAAGTCATTAATTGATAGGGGGTATACTGAGATAATTGAAGCAAAATCTTCATATACTACTTTTAATCTTTTTATGTCAACAACCACAAGGGGGCTGAAGTCGTTTTTTTTCAATAACTGGATTTATATTGCTTCGTTTTTTGGCATTTTGATTATATTATTCATCATTTACAAGAAAAAAATTTCGGTTTGGATTATACAGAGGAAGATTGAAAGGCTTGAAATAAGAAAGAAAACATTAAAAGGACTTATTATGCAGACGCAAAAGGATTATTTCCAGAACGGAAAAATTCCAGAAGGTGTTTATAATGTGAGGACAAAGAAATTTGCAGAACTGATAAGAAATATTGACAGAGATATTCCATTGCTTAGAGAAGGGCTTGCTAAGATAGAAAAATCAAAAAGGAAAACTGAAAAATAAAAAATAAACAAAAATATAAGCAGAAACTAAAGATAAATCTGTCTGCAAAATAAAAAATAAACAAAAATATAGGCAAATAAATTTGCTAAATAAAATAAAAAACAAAAATATAGGCAAATAAATTTGCTAAATAAAAAAATGAAAACACAACAAATACCCGTAGCTGAAAAGAGAGAATTTTCAGAAATGACGCAGAAAGAGAAAAAGAATTTTCTTTCTATGGATTTAGCTGAAAGAATAATAAGAGTTGAACAGAGAGTTTCTGCACATTTTCACAAGCCTGTCCAGTATAAGGATACTGAATACTATAAAAGCATGGGGAAGGAGAACCAGAAAAAATTTGAGGATTATCTGAGAAAGAAAAAGAGGAAGAAGTATCTTCTTGGAATTGCTTTTATTCTGCCTGTTTTGTTTATTCTAGTTTTAAGAGTTGAATTTACCGGGAATGCTATAAAAGAAACATTTGGGTACACAATACCTTCTCTGCTTACATGGGTTCTTGTTATAGTTGTA
The DNA here is from genome assembly GCA_016866995.1 of Candidatus Pacearchaeota archaeon. Classification (GTDB taxonomy): domain Archaea; phylum Nanobdellota; class Nanobdellia; order Pacearchaeales; family GW2011-AR1; genus VGKQ01. The sequence continues at coordinate 20,577 of VGKQ01000012.1, read as the reverse complement.
TTTTTTATAGTGGTTTTTGGTGGATTCAGGCTAAGAAGCGAGATGAAGAAAGAGAAGAAATACAAGGAATATTATGAAATTCTTATGAGATCCATGACCAGAAAATATTAATTTTTAGTTAAATTTTGATATTTTCTTATATTACTTCATTTGAATTGATTGTTATCTTCCCTGCTTGATGTTTGGGATAGAAAAATAAATATAAATTATCTCTAATTAACATTAAGCAATTAAATAGGTTTTGTACAGATATTCTTAACAGATGGAAAAATAACAAATCAAAATTAATAAAAAATAGTTATAAGACTATTTTTTTTCCAGTGTTATCTCGACTGTGGATACATTAACTTTTCTGCCTTCCTTATTCTCGAATTCTTCAGAGTCTGTTTTTATGTTCTTTGTACTCACTGAATTCCTTATTGGGCCGTGCTTTACAACCTGCTCTACGTCAACTGCTCTTGAGATAAACTTGCCTCTTGCCTTCACTATAACTTCCTTGCACCCATCCCTTCCAAACTGCACTTCCACTGCCCTTACATAGTTCATAAAAGGCTTGCTTCCGATGAAGACAACATTCTCATCTTCTTTCCTGTTTTCTGCCATTTTTGTAGTTTAAGTTTATTTAGCATTTATCATGCTTTCTTCCTTCTCGTTTTCCTGCATCTTTTTCAGTCTTGCCAGATATCCTGCTATTTTGTTTCTTATTCTTTTGCTTGGCATCAGGCTGCCAAGTATTTTTTTATCATCTTCAAAACCAGGAGTAAATATGCTTTCTTCCACTAGCTTTTTAGCTGTTCTTTTCACTAATGCTGATTTTATTCGTCCCATACTTATGCTTGTTTTCTTGGCTTTAAAAAACTTCCTGTGTTTTTTAACTCATAAAAATTCTAAACCCAAGGAATTTTTAGATTTAAAAAGATTATTATTCTAATTTATCAATTTTTTCAAGAGATTTGAAAGCATCAATTGATTCTTTGATTTTTTTGCTTGTTTCTCCCTTTGTTAATATCATATATGAAATTCCGAGCTGCTGTGATTTTTTATATGCTTTTGCAATATCTTTTTCATCAACTCTTTTTTTGTTTATTGCAAGAAGAAAACATGCTTTTTTTGAAGGGAGCATTATTTTTGCAAGGACTTCTTTTTTGTTGTATTTTTCAACATTTAGAATTTCTATATCTTTGTTTTTAAGGAAAAGTTTGACTTCTTCAAGAAATTTATCGGGCTTGGCTCTTTCGCGTTTTGGCTTTGTTTCTGTGAAAATTGGCTCAATTTTTCTTATTTTTTCTTTTTCTTGTATTTCTTCAACCCTGATTTCTGGCTTTACTTCAATTTTTACCTTGGGTTTTGTTTCTTCTTTAACTTTAATTTCTTCAATTTTTACCTCTGGCTTTTTTTCCTCCTTAAATTTTTCGAGCTCTTTTTCTATTTCCTCGTCTGTTAAATTATATATTTTCCAGTATAATACTCCTGGATTAGAGTTTAAAGAAAAACTTGAGGCAAAATCTTTTATGTTTCTTATAGCTACCCGCAAGTCTGAACTTAACTCTTCATCTCTGAGAATTTTTTTGTTTTTTACAAGCTGAAATGCTTCTCTTTCTTTGTTATTAAGAAACTTGATAAAATTTTCGAGCATATTTTCCTGCCCTGGAAGAAAATAAACCGGGCTTCCTCCTACTTTTAGGTTTGAGATTTTTATCTGCTTGTCTGAAACTAGACTTGAAAGAATTGCTCCTGTCAGCAATAAACTTTGGTTTGTTTCTTTTGATGCGTGAATTGGAAGAATTGGGCCGCGAATTTTTATTAGATTAATTATTCTTGAGTTTATGTTTGCCTGATTTTCAACTCTTTTTCCTGTTTCCATAATTCTGCTATATAATTTGAGGTTTTAAATTTTTGTGTGTTTCAGAGCTTTCCTATAAATGCCAGAATGATTATCCCCATAGAGTTCATGGCATAAGAGAGAATGAGGAATTTTACAGTTGAATACCGCGATATTCCGAGAAGAAAGCTTCCAAACTCATCAGGCAGGGGGGAGGCTATAATCAATGCCCCGAGCACAGGAAGAATCCAGCCAAGTTTTGTGTGCCTTATTCTTTTTATGCTATCAATTTTTGATTTTTTTAATAAGTATTTTATGTCAGGATTCAGCTTGTATTTTATATACGAGAATATAAGAAAGTCTGCGAGCATTGCACCAATCCCCCCAATCAGCCCGATTAAAATCGGGTTTGAGGATTTTCCAAGCAGGATAACTGATGCTGTTGCAGGGGCTGTTGTGAATGCGAATGAAAAGAAAAACCCTGAAATTAATGCCCCCAGATAAGACAGGCTGTTTAGACTGAGAATAAAATTTTTTATGAAGCTTGAACTTAGAATATAAATCGCGAGGATTATGCTTATTGCAAGAAAAATTAAACTTTTAATATGCCATTTGTGTTTCATCTTTCTTCTTTTTGTTGTTTTATTTTTTATTTTGATTATTATTTTGCAAGTTTCCATAAAAAGTGAAAATAAGTTTTAAAACTTTCTGCTATTTTCTTGTTTTTTATCATGAATACAAAGGGTTTTTCTTCCCATAAAAAGATATAAACATAGTCCTGAAAAATATCCATTGCTGCAGGGCTTATATATCTTTTTGGCATGTATCTCACTTCTGTGTATTTTTCTTTTTCTCTATCTTTTCCTAATGTTTCTCGTGTTTCTTGATTAAGCAGGATTTTTAATTTTTGCTTTTTCTTCTGACTTTTGAGATTTATGTTTGAAAGAAAAAGCCTTAATGATTCTGTTTTATACTGCTGTTCTGAAAATCCGAGAATGAAGATTGTCTCATTTTTATGGCAGTCTTCAATTATCTTCTTGAAAGCTGTCTTAAATCCTTCATATCCTTCATAAACTGCTGTTTCTGTTGTTTCTTGTTTCTTGTTTCTGATTTCTTCTAATTCTGGAATTAGCTTTTGTATTTTTCTTTCTTTTTCATTCTGTTTTTCAAGAAGCATTTTTGGCTCTGAGGCTGAGAAATGTTTCCCATCTTTTTGTATATTGTATAAAACCAGCCCTTTTGAAATAAGAGAATTAAGAGTTTCATATACTCGCGAGTTGGCTATTTTTGTTTCTTTTATTATTGGACCGGTTGTTGTTTCTCCTTTTTTTAGCAAGAACAGATAAATTATTACTTCGTTTCTTGTTAATCCTAAATCTTCAAGTTCTTTGGTTTCCATGTCTCTTCCAACATTTTATAGTTTATAAATATTTCTCCCAAAAAGGAGAAATAAGATATAAAAGACTAATTTTCCCTGAATTTTCAATTAAATTGAATAGGAGTGAAAAGAAAATGCGAGAAGAAACGAGAATTAGAGCAGGAATTGGAGCAGTTATTGGAGCTCTTGTAATTGGAGCAGGTGCTTCATTTTACTGGTGCGCTAAAGAAGCATACAGGCGAGCTTTGCATGAATTGCTTAATGAAGGTATTACTCACCAATATATTGATACAAATCAGGATGGAAGATATGACTTTTATAGATTTTTACAGAGAAAGGATGAGTTAACTCAAACTCGTATTGGTGGTGTTCTGGTTTCTTCAAATCATCAAACTAAAAATCAAACAATGTCCGGAAGTATGTGCGGAGAGCATACAAGAGAAGAATGCTTGAGAATGCCAAGAATCGGGGATATAGAATTTTTTGTATTTGAAGATTCGCGGTTAATCAAACGAGATTAAGTTTACAGCTTTCTCCAGGTTATCTTTTGCTAGTACATTGTAACATCTTCGGTTGGTGGAAAGGGTTAAAAGGTTCGGTTTTCTCTAAAACCTATGCCCGAATCGTTTGAAAATTCTTAAAATAATGTATGAACAAAATAAACTCGTTAGAACAGGATTTAAAAATAAATTAATATGGTGTTTGCCTAAGGTTTAAGCCATTTACATTCATAGTATGTGACATCTCCCTCTTCGTCTACAATTCCTATCAGCAAGTTCTTTTTTGTAGAATGAGCCACACGATTTTTTGCTGAGAAGTCATGCCAGGTTAGAGTTTCGTTTTCTTTTACTGGATACAAAATCCAGAGAGCGTGCTCTTCTCCTGGCTTTTTTCCTTTGTCATAAACTCTGAATTCTGCTCCAAATTTTAGAGCTGTTTTAACTACATATCCTCTATTTCTCATATCTCGAAATACAGAATACTTTACTCCAAACTTGGAATCTTCTTTCTGGAATTTTTCCATTAAACTTGCGAAATTTAGTTTCTTTTTTCCGTGTTTTATCTCCATTTTTTCTTTTTCAACCAAATAAAGGCATTCTGGAATTGAATAGACTATTTTGCCTTCTTTGCTTTCTCCAAACCTTGACTGCTCGTAAAGAGTGAAAGCTTCTTTTTTGTTTGAGAAAATTATATCTCCAGATATTGCTGCTTGTATTTTCTTGCTTGCTTGTTTTTCTTCAGTTTTCTTGCTTTTCTTTGGCATTTTTATATTAGTTTGTGCTGATATTTAAAGTTACTTTTTTCTGTATATGATTATATTTCAGTCCCCTTTTTTATTAATTCTCTGAGTGTTTTAGAATCTGTGTAAACCCAAGTTATTCCTTTAAGCCCAACTAAAATCTTGTTACTTCTATCAAGATATTCTAGAATTACCATTAAAGTATTGTGATTTACTTGTCTTGGAAGTCTTCTTTTGAGTTCTGCTACTGAAATCACACTTTCATTCATTTTCTTCAAGACATCTTCAACCATAATTACTGTATTAAGGGTTGGCCAGTGTGATGGGGTTTGCTTTTTCATGCTTGTAATTTGTGACATTTTTGTATGTTTTAGTTATTAACTTATAACTATTTATAACAAGTTGATATTTATAAATCTTTCTATCTTTTGGCATTATTCCAAAGAATATAAAAATATTTTCTGAAACTATCTGCAACTTCCTTCCCTTCAATCAGAATTGTTATTGGATTTTGTGTTATGACAAATAAAGCAACTTTATTTTTCCAGATTTCAACTGTCGCAGGCATTTCCATTTCTTTTGGAAAAAATCGTATTTTTGTATTTTTAAACTTGCTTCTTACATTATAAAGAGATTTGTATTTTTCATTAATTATTGACTTGTGAATTATACCCTTGCCATCTCGATATTTTTCTCTCTTATTGAAATAGATTTCCCAGGATTCTGGCTGTTCTGTCAAGCCCCAGCCCAAAATTTCATCTCCTTTTTTGCAGTTCTGAATTGCATCTTCATATGCTGTTTTTGCCCCTTCAAATCCGAGAAATATTTTTGCTTCTGCCTGTTTTGCTGATTTTTGCCTTAAAATCAAATCAGGAATAATCTTTTTAATCTCGTTTTTTTCTGATTCTATTTCTTTATTTTTTTCATTAAGATAATCGAGAATTCTTTCCGGGCTTGCTGCTTCAAAATATTTGATATTATTCTTGATAATAAAACTTGCAAGCCCTTTTTTCATTAATCTTTCAAGAACTTCGTAAACCTTGCTTCCTGATATTTTTGATTTTTTAGTTATATCCCAGGTTGTACTTGAGCCTAGCTCGAGAAGAGCTAAATAAACTTTAATTTCTCCTTCTGTCAGCCCGATTTTTCGTAATGCTTCTATCATATTATTATTACGTATATAGGGGGGAATAATGTATATAAAGCTATTGTTTCTGGCAGTTTTGGCAAGAAGAGTTCTGTGATAAATTAAGATGGCAAATAAAATTGATAAAATAAATGAAATAGAAATTGAATGCAGAAGAAGAATAGCTAGGACTTTACTTGATAAAGCAAAGCTTCCTATAATGTTTGTTTCTGGCTCTGCAGCTTATTCAGGAAAAGTTGATCCAAAAGTTTACAGACAATATTTTCCTGAACTTGAAGATTCTTGCATGGCTTATCTTGTTTTGAGAGAACAGCATATTGATAAGGGATTAGCTGAATTGATGGGTGAGATTTGTCTACATGAGGAAAGGAGAGAAGATGTTGTGAAAGATGAAGATTATTCTAGGGCTGTTGAAGAAAGAGACTATCTTGAAAAATTATACAGAAGATTAGGAGAAGAAGCAGGAAGAAAAAGCAATGAATTTAAGCAAGCCAGATTAAAGAGAAATTAGCAAGATTTAAATATTCTTCTTCTTTTCTACATAAATGAAAACAACTAGTAATATCTTAAACATAATATTATTAGCTGTGACTTTAGTTCTCGTAGTCTTATAATCACACATTCAAACTTTTTGTTTTGGGTGTGAAATTTTGATTGATTAACTATGGGTTCTAAAGCAATTTAAAATAAATAAATTTGCTTGGAGGAAAAAATGGCTGAAAAAGAACTGCAGATTTACTGGACAAGAGAAAAAGGAATTCATTACATTAATGGCGGGACTATTATAACAGAAGCAGAGGCAAGAGAAAGGGCAGGAAGAAAGGAATATGCAAGGATAACTACTGGCTGGGATGAAATGATTCCTGTTGATGAGTTTATAAGAATGCAGGATGCAAAATCAGAATTAGAAGAAATTTCAAGTAAATAGATTTTGGTATATAAATTATAACTGAGGCATTAAAACTCTGATTAATTTGCCTCAGCAATTAACTTTTTAAAACACAGAAACGAGGATATAATATGATAAAGAAATTAAGTCCAGAGAGAAAGGCAATGCAAGATGCAGTAGGATATTTAGGCAGATTAGAAATAACTCTAAGAACTTTAGATAATAAAAAAGCAAATCAAAGAGAACAGTCTAAAATTAATGATTTATCAGCAAGAATCAGGGGATTAGTTGTTATTTCATGGGTATATGGTGGAAAGGTAACTTATGAAGTTTATCATAAGATTTTGTGTTCTTTTGATAAAGCAGCACAGGTTGTTGGAGGGAGATATAGGGAAGATGTTATGGCCAGATTAGAAGACTTGAAAAAAACAGGGGGAAGATACCAACCAGAGCTGGTAGGATAATATGGTAAAGAAAATTAACTTTAAGAAACTTGAAAAAAAATGGCAGGAGAAATGGGAGAAAGAGAAAGCTTTTAAGACAGAAGAGAAAAGCCAGAAAAAGAAGTTTTACTGCCTTGAAATGTATCCATATCCATCAGCAGCTTTTTTGCATGTTGGGCATGTCAGGAATTATACAATAGGAGATGTGATTGCAAGGTTTAAGAGAATGCAGGGCAACTCGGTTCTTTATCCAGTGGGTTATGATTCTTTTGGATTGCCTGCTGAGACAGCTGCAAAAAAAGCAGGAATTCATCCTAAAAAATATGCTGAATCCTCAATTAAAAAAATTATGGAATATCAGAAAGCGTTGGGAAACAGCTATGATTGGAGCAGAATACTGGCGAGCCATGAGCCAGAATATTATAAATGGAACCAGTATTTTTTTCTCAAGTTTTTGGAGAAAAAACTTGCATATAAGAAAAAAGCTCCTGTAAACTGGTGTCCTAAATGTGAAAGTGTTCTGGCAAATGAGGAAGCAGAAGGCGGGAAGTGCTGGAGATGTGATTCAGATGTTGTGAAGAAGGATTTAGAGCAGTGGTTTTTTAAAATTACAGATTATTCTGACAGGCTTCTTGAGGATGTTAAAAAGCTTGAGTGGCCTGAAAAAATCAAGATAATGCAGGAAAATTGGATTGGAAAATCTCATGGAAGTGAGATTGATTTTCTAATTAATGGAAAAAAATGGCCAATTTTTACAACTAGAGCAGACACAATTTATGGAGTTACATTTATGGTTATATCTAGTCAGCATCCTAGATTAATGGAACTTGTGACTGAAAAGCAGAAAAAAGAAGTTTTGGATTTTGTTGAGAGAAGCAAAAGAGTTAAGACAGAAGCTGAGCTTGAGAAGCTTGACAAAGAAGGGGTTTTTACTGGAAGTTTTGCAATAAACCCATTAACAAAAGAAAAAGTTCCTGTATATGCTGGAAATTTTGTTTTAGCTGATTATGGTTGCGGGATGGTAATGGCTGTTCCTTGCCATGATTCTCGAGATTTTGAATTTGCTTGCAAGTATAATATTCCAATTAAAGAAGTAATAATGCCAGTTTTTGGAGAGAAGCATGAAAATGAGGAATTCAGAAGAACAATTTCTGCTGTTGTTCACAGAAAAAAGGACAATAAATTCCTGATTATGAAGTGGAAGGATACAGAATGGATTGCGCCTGTTGTTGGAGGCATAGAGAAAGATGAAGATATAAAAAAAGCAGCTGAAAGAGAAGTTTTAGAAGAGTCTGGATACAAAACCAAATTTGCCAGGAAATTGGGGGGGGAAATTGAATGCCATTTTTATGCAGACCATAAAAAAATCTGGAGGCACAGATTAGACCAGCCTGTTTTGCTTGAACTTGTGAGCGAGAAGCAGGAAAAACTTTCTGAAGATGAAAAGAAACTGCATGAAGCTGTCTGGATGAGTGCAGATGAAGCATTAAAGCAAATGACACATTCATATAATAATTTTGGAATTTTGAGATATTTAGGAAAAGATTCTGCTTTTACAGATTCTGGAATTCTTATAAATTCCGGGAAATTTTCAGGCTTAAACTCAGAAAAAGCAATTGAGGAAATTACTAAAGAACTTGAGAAAAAGAAATTAGGAAGAAAAACTACTAATTATAAGATTAGAGATTGGCTGATTTCAAGGCAGAGATATTGGGGGACGCCTATTCCTATTATTTATTGCGAGAAGTGCGGGATTGTTCCTGTTCCTGAAAAAGAGTTGCCTGTTCTGCTTCCTGAAAAAGTTGATTTTAAGGCAAAAAATTCTCTTGCTTCTTGCAAGGAATTCTTAAATGTGAAGTGTCCAAAATGCAGGGGGAAAGGAAGAAGAGAGACAGACACAATGGGAGGTTTTGTTGATTCGTCATGGTATTTTTTGAGATATTGCGATAATAAAAACAAGAAAGAAGCTTTTGACAAGAAGAAAGTTGAGTATTGGATGCCTGTTGACCAGTATATTGGAGGAGCAGAACATGCAGTCATGCATTTAATGTATGCAAGATTTTTTATTAAAGCTTTGAAAGATTTAGGATTTGTGAAATTTGATGAGCCATTTCAAAAATTGTTTAATCAGGGGATTGTTTATAAAGATGGAAAGAAAATGTCAAAATCATACGGAAATATTGTTTATCAGACAGATATATCTGATAAATACGGAATTGACACTGCAAGATTATTTCTTATGTTTGTTTCTTCTCCTGACAAGCAGATGGAGTGGAGTGATGCTGGTGTTGAGGGAAGTTTTAGGATAATCAACAGATTAATTAACTTGAGAGAAAAAATAAAAAAAGAAACTAATGAAAAAGAGGAGAGCAAGATTAATTCTGCAATTAAAAAAGTTACAGAAAATATTGAAGGTTTTGAATATCCAAAAGCAATTATTGCAATTATAGAAGCCATGGATGCCTGCTCTTTAAGCATCTCGAAAAAAAATTATGAGATTTTGCTAAAGCTTATTTCTCCATTCTGCCCGCATATTGCAGAAGAATTATGGGAGAAATTGGGAAATAAGACATTTATCTCGCTTTCTGACTGGCCAAAAGCTGATGAGAAAAAAATTAATTTGAAATTAGAAGAGCAGGAAAAGCAAATTGAGAAACTTGGAGATGATATTAACAACATAATAAAAATTATGAAGGAAAAGCAAAATAAAACTCCAAAAAAAGCTTATGTTTATACATTACCAAAAGAACTTGATATTTATTCAGATAATTTAGAATTAATAAAAAAGAAAACTAATCTTGAAATTGAGATTTTTGCAGTTAATGATAAGAACAAAAAAGATCCTGAGAATAAAGCTGGAAAAGCCAAGCCAAATAAACCGAGCCTTTATTTGGAATAAGCCTGAATATTATTCAAAACAATAATCTTTAAAAATAACAAATTCTATTGAGATTTATGAATAATCATCAGCAATATGATAATGACATAAAAGAAAGAGAAAATTCTGAATCTTTATGTAGAAATATAAGAGGGTTTGCTTTATACTTACCTATTTACACAGGATTTGCATTGCCTTTTGTTTTTGCGAGTGCAAGAGCAGCAGGGGGAATTATGTATGGGGAGAGAATAGAACATATTATTCTTACAGCAGGATTATGCGGGCTTGCAGGACTAGTAACTGGTTCAGTTGTTGCTATTGGAGGGTGTGTTCTTGGAGGATTAGCTGATGCTGATTCTGGGGCGGATGATTAAAACCAAATAAACCGAGCCTTTATTTGGAATAAGCTTTATAAAGATAAAATAAATTAGTTACATATGAAAAGGGTGTCTATTTATATTAAATTAATTGTAATTTTGATTATCTTTTTATTAATTACTTTTTTTGTTGAAGGGCAGGGCAAGACAGATTTAGCAGATAAAATTATTACTATATCTTCATTTGTGTTTGGAATAATACTTGCATTTTCTATTGCAAATAGACATTCTAGGCTGAGTATAATAAGAGAAAAATTAAGGGAGCAGGATGCAATTTTGGAAGAGAGCTATCTTTTGGCAAAGAAACTTAATAAAAATGTCTTGAATAATTTACGAAAGAAAATAGACGAGTTTTTAATAATCCAGATTGACTATAAACTAAAAGATTTTAGCAAAGAAACCCCTAAAAAATTAAAGGAATTATTTGTTTTTATCGAGAATATCAAGCCCAGAACAAAAGCACAAGAAAATGTTGCCAGCAAGCTTTTGGATAATTTTTCAGATTTGTTGAAAATAAATGAAGAGGTTTCTTATCAGACAGATAATCAAATGGCATCTTATGAATGGATAAGCTTGATTGTTCTTTCTGGAATTATCTTTTTCAGCTTGATATTTTATTTTAACACAAATACCTTGATTTCAACTATAATAATTGCAGTATTATGCACAACTTTTACTCTTTTATTATTAGTGTTAAGAGATTTGGATAAACTTGAATGGCAGGAGAATAATTGGATATGGAAGCCTCTTTCCACCCTTTTTACAAATTTGGATTTACTTCCGTATTTTCCAAAAGCAGTATTTACGCAGAATAGATTAAAATTAAAAAATTTCATGGAATTTAAAAAAATAAGAGTCGCAACCTATCCTAATTTCTATCCTGATTTTGACGGAAAGAAAGTGAAAATTGTTAATTTAAAATGAAAATATCAGCATTATCTTCAGGAAGCAGTGGAAATTGTTTTTATGTTTCTGATAAAAACAATTCTGTTTTAATTGATTGCGGAATTTCGTGCAGGCAAGTTCTGGAAAAATTATCTGACTTGAAACAAAATCCAACAAACTTAAAGGCAATATTTGTAAGCCACGAGCATACAGACCATATTAAAGGAGTTGATGTTCTTGCTCGCGAGTTTGGAATTCCAGTTTATGCAACTAAAGGAACTTACAAAAATTGTTTTCTATGCTCGGATGAAAGCTTGATTCAAGAAATTAAAGAAGACGAGACAATAAAAATTGGAAATATGGAAATCTCAAGTTTCTTAAAATCACATGATGCTGCTTCTCCTGTTTCTTTTAATATAAAGAATGGAAAGCAGATTTCTATTATTACAGATATAGGATATGCTTGCAAATCTGTTTGCGAAAATGTTTCTGATTCTGACTTTTTAGTTCTTGAATCTAATCATGATATTTCTATGCTAGAAAGCGGGCCGTATCCGTATTTTCTTAAAAAAAGAATAGCAAGCAATTTAGGGCATTTGTCTAATTTACATTCTGGATTATGTGTTCTTGAGCACGGAACAAAAAAATTAAAAAACATTGTTCTTGCCCATCTTTCTGCTGTTAATAACACCTCTTCACTTGCCCTGTCCAATTTTAGAAATCTGATTAAAGAAAGAAAAGATATGAAACCAAAAATATTTGTTTCAGAAAGAGGCAAGCATACCCCTATTTTTGATATTTAATTAACTCTGATAAATTAGCTTACAAAAGAACTGAATTAACTCGCCAATAAATGATTATTTAATTGATTTTAAGGATTATGGGATTTTATTACACTAATTTTTTTCTGAAAAATCAGCTGATTCTTCTCAGCTTTTCTCTTATGTCAGAAAGCTCTTGTTCTATCTTGTCTCTTTTCTTTTCCTGCTTTGGCTTTGTAAGATGAATTATTGGAACTCCTTCTGCTTCTGGCAGTTCTTTTTCTATAATATTAATTTTTGACGAGCAGCTTTTTAATTCTGCTTTAAGTTTTGCTTTTTTTGAAAGCTCGTATCTCCTAAGTTTTTTCCAATTCTGCATTTTTTTTGCAAGATTGAGAAAATTTATTTCAGAAGACAAAAGAAGCTTTTTTGCCTCTTTCCCTTCATCGTTTTCAACTTTAATGTAAGGCAGCATTTTACTCAATTTTTTTGAAAACCAGAGAGTCTATTGATTCGAGCTTGTTTTTAAGCTCAAGAATTTCTGTTTCCCAGCCTTCAAGCTCTTTTTCCTCTTTTAGCCGGATTGCTTTTATTTCAGAAAGATAATTTTCAATTTCAAAAAGCTTTTTTCTTATATCTTCAAAATTTTTAATTGCCTCCTGAAATTTGTCTATTCTTACAAATACCGGCTGTTTTTCAACTGCTCTCGGCTCAATTCTTGAAATTGGAAGTTCTTTTGTCATTAGTTTAATAGGGGTTTTTATTACTTCCTTTGGAGAAGAAATTTCTTTTGTATATGGTTTTATTTTTTGTGGCTCGAAGCTTGATTTAATTGCTTCCTGATTTATTTTATCTCCTGTTTCTGAATTTGGAAATGTTGGAAGAACAGGAAGCTCTTCTTTTACAATATCAGGAGAAATAGGAAGTCCGGGCAACTCAGGCAGCTCAGGCAGCTCAGGAAGACTCTTGTCTTTTGGCTTTTCCTCGCTCTTTTTTTGAAACCACATAACAATTAGATTTAAAAAATAATATAAATAGCTTTGCATAAATTTTAAAGTAGTAACAGAAAAAGTTTTGGAATTATAGAAAGATTTATAACTTTTGAGCGTTAAAATCTAGTATGCAGATAAAACTTCTTAATGAAATAATTGGAAAGATAATAGGAAAACAGGCTTTAGAGGTAGTTGACTTGCTAAGTGGCAAGAAGAATGTTAATGAGTTTTTGATTGCCAAAAAGCTTAAGCTGACTATAAATCAGACAAGAAATATTTTATACAAGCTTTCTGATGCCGGGCTTGTTTCTTTTACAAGAAAAAAAGACAAGAAGAAGGGGTGGTATACTTATTTCTGGACTTTAAACACAGAAAAATCTCTTGCTCTTCTTGAGCAGAATGTTAATTATGAGATAGAAAACCTGAAAAGCCAGCTTAAAAGCAGGGAAAACAAGAGGTATTATGTTTGCAACACATGCAAGGTGGAATTAAATGAAGAGACAGCATTGCTTCATAATTTTACTTGCAACGAGTGCGGGCAGGTTTATGGATTGCAGACAGACAAGAAGGTGGCAAATGAGCTAACTTTAAAAATAAAAAAGCTTGAAGAAAGCCTTGCAAACATAAGAGAAGAGCTTGGAAAAATAAGAGAAAAAGAAAGCAAGAAAAAACAGAAAGAAGAGAAGCCAAAGAAAAAGAAGAAAGCAAGAAGGAAAAAATCAGCAAAAAAGAAGAAAATTTCAAGAAAGAAAAAACAGACAAACAAAAAATCCATAAAAAAGAAAAAACAGCCAAAAAAGAAATCAAGGAAGAAGAAAAAATAATCAAAATGAGCAGCCTTACTCGTTCTATTTTTACAGGAATTAATATGACTATGAAAATTATTTTTGTAAATATTATTATTTTTGTTCTGGCATTATTTTTGTCTGCATTTATCCCAAATTTTATTAATTATGTTGCATTACAGCCTTCGCTGATACTTGAAACAAAAAATCTCTGGACTCTGATAACAAACATGTTTATGCATGCCGGAGTTGCGCATTTATTTTTTAATATGTTCTCGCTTTATTTTATTGGAAGTTTTGTTGAAAGTATAATTGGAAGAAAAAGATTTCTCGCATTTTACATTATTTCAGGAATAGTAGCAGGAATATTTTTTGTATTGCTTGCGGGGTTTTTTGGGACAGGAATAGGAGAGAAAATTTTTGGCAGTCCTGATATTCAGGGTGTTGGGGCTTCTGGAGCAATTTTCGGCTTGCTTGGCTTGCTTGCCGTGCTTACTCCAAAAAGCCGGGTATATTTAATTGTGGGGCCATTGGTTGCGATAATTATACAGGCGGTTCTTGAAGGCGTTTTTCCAAATATGGCTTTTGCTTCTGTTCTTGGTTTTATTGTTAATATTTATTTTATTATTTCAATAATTGCAATATTCTCATTTTCAAAGAAAACAAGAAGAATTGCTATTCCGCTTGAACTTGAATTCTGGGTTCTTCCTATAATTGCAATTGTTCCTCTTGTTATAATTGGCTTGTTTGTTCCATTGCCTATAGGAAATACCGCCCATTTTGGTGGCTTGATTGCCGGCTTGGTTTATGGATATTATCTCAGAAGAAAATATCCAAAGAAAATCGCATTTCTGAACAGGATTTTCAGATAATTTTTTGTTTTTTGATATAATAAACTATAAAATTAACAACATAAAATTATATGCTATTTTAATTGAGAGTGAGATTATAAATTAATTATTTAATTAAGATATTTTATTTAGAAATTAAGCTAATAATTATTAAGGTGATAGATTTTTAAATTAATTATTGCTTTATTAAATATGAAAAAATATTCTTTGATTTGGAAATTTTTGAAAGAGAATAAATTGTATTTTTTTATTATATCTGGATTATTTGTTTTTTCTGCTGTCTTTGGATTTTTATTTCCTGTATTTTTTTCTGATTTCATAAAAAAATTTGTAGAAGAGCTTTCAAAACAGACAGAAGGAATGGGATTTTGGCAGCTTTTTGCATTTATTTTTAATAATAACTTGAGCACTGCTTTTTTTGGAATGGTTTTCGGCTTGTTTTTCGGAATAATTCCGGTTATTGTTGTTTTTTTTAATGGTTATTTGCTAGGATTTATTTCAAATGCAGTTGCTTCAAGCCAGGGATTTTTAGTATTATTTAGATTATTGCCTCATGGAATTTTTGAAATTCCTGCCTTAATCTTAAGCTTGGGGCTGGGATTAAAGTTTGGAATATCTTTTCTTCTTAATTTTCTTAAGTTTTATAAGAAAAAAATGAATATTTATTTTATGATTGTGCTTTTAATTTTATTTCCTCTTGTATTTTTCATTGTTTCTTTTATTTTATCTTTAATTAGAAAGCAACTTAGAAAAAATCTTGGATTTGACTTAAAAAATATTATTTTTGTATTTATTTATGTTGTTCTTCCTTTGTTGTTTGTTGCTGCCTTGATTGAAGCTGGTTTGATTATTCTGCTAAAATAATTTATTATATATTTTCAAGTTTGTTATATGCTTAAATATTAACTAGAATTGTTGAATTTATGGGATTAGAAGAGTATTTTCCTTGGGTGTTTAACAGTGAGTGGTATAGAGGAAAAAATACTATCGGGCATATTTCTGTTCTTGGTAGAAGTCTGGGAATGAATGAAAGATATCATGAACAATTGTATCAGATAATTGTAACAGTTAATTCTGACGGGACAGAGCATAGAAGTAAATCAATGAAAAAAGATGAATATGTAAGAGAAGTAAAATCTTTTCTTAAACATTTGGCAAGCACGGGTTATAATGTTTCTTTTTCTGATAATTCTGGGTTTTTATCTCAAGAAGAGATAAAGAAAGCATTAACTTCTAAGCCAGATTCAGAGCCATCTTCCTAATTTTGTATTCATGCTACTGATTTTTTCTATTTTCTATTTTTTGGATATTTGTCCATAAAATATTTATAGTTTATTAGATAGATTATTATATGCTAGAAAAAATATTCCAAGATAAAGAATTTGTGCTTAAGGCAGCATACTTTTGTAGATTGTGCGATGAGAATTATAATTTTTCTATTGATAAAGAATCTGCAGTTATTTTAGGAGCTTTTGCAGTTTTTAGTATTGCTGCTGGAATTTGGATTTATTATGCTAAAAAACATTATGATTTAAGTAATACTTCAGAGCATCCTTATAATCCTAAGTGTAATTGTATGGGTTGTAAGAGTCACTCAAATTTTTATTGAGTTATTTAAAACCATCTTCCTAATCTTGTTTGTTTTCCAAAATTTTTCAGAAGCCACGACTTGTTCTGGAAAATTGAAACCGGGAGGCGCATTCTTTTCTGTGCTGCCTGAAGAGCTTCCTGCCAAGTTGAAAATTTTTCTCCTTGATTCTTAAAAGCTTGTCTTGATGCCTCTCTTAAAATTCCTACACCGCACGGAGCATAGTATTCTGGACGGCATTCTCTCATCACAAGACAACCTGATTGTTTTTTTATTTTTTCAAGAAATTCGCACAAAGCCAGCCTGTTGCTGTAATATGCTCCTGTAACATTTTCTGCATAATCTTTTCTTCCTTTGAAACCCTCATAATCCTGAGCAAGATATAATTCTCCTTCTGGATTCCAGACACTTCCTGTCATTTTAGCTTCAATAACTTCGAATGAAAAACTTGAAGGAAGAAGCAAAAACTCATAATGATTTCCGAGATATTCTGAATTAAATAAAAGAAATTCTGAGATTTCTGGATAATATCTTATTTTTTCAAGAAGAAATTTTGATAATGTGTCATCTGTTGCTGTTATGCTCCATCTTGTAGGAACGAATTTTCTTTTAAACTTGATACCAAGCATGCCTGCTGAAAGAAGTTTTATTATATTTGATGTTTGTATTCCTGAATTATACAGCTCAACAAGAGCCTGAGATGCTTTTGTGTCTGTGTCTGATGCAAGATATTCTGCTTTTTTGTCTGTTTTTGGATTTTCTTCAAGTCTTGCTGATTTTAGAGGAGCGGGATTTCCTATTATGGGTGTTTCGCGAGACAAATTTATATTTAATGAAGCCGGCTTCTTGAGAAAAAATTCTGTTGAAACCGGCTTTGAAGCAAGAGAAATTTCCTGCATAATACTTGCAAGCTTACCAGGATTCCTTGCATCTGATATTCTTGACTTGAATCTTGCATAAATCATTTTTCCCCTTGAATTTATTATCTGCTCGATTGTAAAATTTTCCTGATGCCAGATTTCAGGCAAACTTAAAGATTCTGTGTTTCCATATTCCTCAGGAGCGAGAATTCCAGAATTAATTTCAGGATAATTGTGTCTTCCTATAAAGATTTCAGGAGGACTTGAACCAGAGAAATGAAGCTTTTTTCTTCCTAAAACAGGAAATTTAGCAAGAATTCTGCACGGCTTTCCACATAACCCCCTTCCCTGGCATCTTGCACAGAGTTCTGAATTGACTTCCATAAATAACAGACAATATCATTATTAATATATTTTTATGTGATTGAGAACCTAATTTTTATTTAAATTAATATTAACAAGTAAGTATTTCTGTTAATTCGTTTTTTAATTGGTTTATTCTTTCAAGTCTGAAATTCCGAGCATAATAAATAATGCCCCTATTCCGAGAACAAACCAGAAAACTCCACCTTTAAGAAATTCCCAGGCTGCGTGCCTGAAATTCCAGAAGCTTCCCCACTTAAAAGAGTACCACATTATCAGCAATGCTCCAATTACTAAAATCAAACCAACTAAAAGCTCTAACCATTTGTTC
This sequence comes from Candidatus Pacearchaeota archaeon, assembly GCA_016866995.1. Classification (GTDB taxonomy): domain Archaea; phylum Nanobdellota; class Nanobdellia; order Pacearchaeales; family GW2011-AR1; genus VGKQ01. The sequence goes on along the minus strand of VGKQ01000012.1, from coordinate 2,987 downwards.
ATAGTCTTGCTAAAGAAGACGAATTTATAAAGATTTCTATAAAAGGGATTGTCAAACCTTAGGGAGTTTTGATTAAGTTCTCCTCTCCTGTCAATTTAAGGGAGTTGTTTAGTTTTATTGAGTTTAATAATAAGGTATTCCATCTGTTTCCATTAATTCCAATTTCGCATTTATCAGCAGGAGTTAATTTATCCCTGACATTTTTTCTTACAAAGTTATGAAATACTTTAAAACCATCTTGATATTTTTGAACTTCTACAACTCCTCTTCTGACTTTCTGAAATTCTTTTTGATGTGTATGATGGTTTTCTATTGCATTGTTGTTAATTTCTTTTCTATGTCCTTTAATTGAAGTAAACTTAACTTTTCTTTCATTACCCCAATTTCTAAATGTTTTTCTGCAACCATCCTCATATCCTTTATATCCATCTACAATTATTTGATTAGGCATTTTTACATTTTGTTTATATGCTTCTGTAAAAACATTTTGTGCATCTTTTGAACTTCTGCTTCTGCCTGAATTAAGAGAAGCAAGTAAAAATTTAGTTTTATTATCCATAACATTCCAAACATAATCAAATTCAGTATTAGGATTTTTCTTATCTCTGCCCCTTTTTGTTAGAACCATAGTTTCGTCCGCATTCCAGACACCAGAAGTTTTAGGAGTTAATGTTTTGCTGTATTTTTCCATAGTTTCTGAAAATCTTAAAACCCAGTTTTTTATGGTTTCGTGTGATAAAGATAAGCCATAAAACTGCTTAAACTGGTCTGAAATATCTCTATAAGATAATCCTTGGTAATAGTAGTCCATAGCCAAACAAACAAGTTTAGCATTTCCTTTTATTTTTGGTATTGGACTTAAAACAAATCTCTTTTTACATTTCTTGCATTCATATCTTTGTTTGTTTCTTATTGTAGTTTTTCTTATTCCACTTTTAATTAAATCCTCTGAATTACAATAAGGGTAAAAATCTTTTTTTGGTGTTTCAAGTAGTTAAATATTTAAATCGCTTATTTCTTTGTATATAATGAAAAGAGGACTTGGGATATTAGGATTTGTAATTTCAATTATTAGTATTCTCTTTGCAGTTTTAGTTCCAGTTTTAGGCTTGATTCTAGGAGTAATAGGTTTAATATTTTGTATTATCCAATTAAAAAAGGAAAAAACAGGTTTAGCAATAGCAGGGTTAGTAATAGGTATAATTGCAATTTTAATTGTTATAATTAATTTTATTTTAGCTTTAACAATCTATAACTGGGCTAATAATTTTTTAAATTCTCTAAAATAAAAATATCCTATAAATCTTAAATTCTACATGGAAATATCAGAAAGTTTAGATAAGCGAAGAAAACAGCAAAAAAATTATTTGATACTTGTAGCAATTATTTTTATTATAGCAATTCTTGTAGAAGCAGTTTTATTTTTTATTTTTAATGAAGGTAGGGCTTTGATTTATCTCGTAGCTACAATAATTTTAGCAATACTTGTTATAGGCTCAGGTTGGTTAAGATTTGTTTATCAATATAAAAAAGATAGTTCTCAAACAAACAAACCTATAGATAAAGTCATGACAGGAATTAATATCTATGAAGGAGTTACTGGAAAAATTTATTCAGTGGGTTATGCTATTGGTGGAATTATTTTTTTATTGGGAGGAGTTTATAGTATTTTTGCTTATAGGGATTGGAAAATGTTTTTAGGTGTTTTATTTATTTTAATGGGGTTAGGACTCTTTTATGTTTCAGTTAATGAATGGAAAGTGAGCAAAATAAGAATGCAAGGAAGAAATTATTAATATCTCCCATCACTTGACATCAAATCTATCTCCCGATTTCTTGACAATCCTTCTATAAAATTTTGTGTTATTATTTTTGTTAAGACTTCAATAAAATTTGAAGTAATCGGGGGATTTATATACAAGCTTTATTTATGCTTTTCATGAAAAAACAAAATGTTTATAAATCTTCGAGCATAAATACAAATATGAAAAGGGGGCTGTTAGTTGTATTTCTTGCTGTATTTATTATAATTATAAGCCTGAATTTTGTTTCTGCAGACGGCGGATATTTCCCCAGCCCAGGATACTGGATTCAGCCAGGACAGCAGCAGGCTGTTATTTTTCATGAAGACAATACAGAAACAATGATTGTGACTTCTGATTTCAAGGGGAATGCGAAAAATTTTGCATGGATTATTCCAACTCCCACAAAGCCACAAGTGACAAAAGCATCTGAAGAAGTTTTCACAAATATTCAGAAATTAACACAGCCAGAATATGATTATGGATACAGCTTGGGAAATGTTATGATGGCTGCGACTGCAGAAAGACTAGAATATGGTGGGGTGGTTGTTATTTCGCAGCAGCAGGTTGATTATTATGATGTAACTACTCTTCTTGCAACAAACACACAAGATCTTGTGAACTGGTTTAATGAGAATAATTATACTTATCCTGAAGAGTATTCCTATGTTCTTAAGTCTTATATAGACAAGGGGTGGTTTTTTACAGCAGTCAAAATTTCTGCTGAAGCTCTTAGTTCGGTAGAAGTCAGCCAGGACTTGAGAGAGGGGCATCCTACTCCTCTTAAGCTTGTTTTTTTAAGCGAGAAGATTGTTTTCCCCTTGAAAATATCTTCTGTTGATTTTGAGCAGGGATTTAAAATTTCAACTAACTTAAAACTGACACAGGAAGCAGTAAATCACCTTAAAGATGTAGGATATGATGATTTTAGTGAGAAAACATCTGCTGTAAATACTTTTACACAGATAATTTCAGATGTTCTTGAAAACAAAGCATATAATAATTCTGCTGCAAGCAAGTATCCCTTGATTATTCCTGCATCAACTTATTCCACATTAAAAAATTATGCTTACTGTGATATTTACTGCGTTAGAAGCAATCTTGAAAATGCATTTAGAAATTATTTTTCCCTGCATGGAATAAGTTTAGGATATGATTATGGATATTACCGCGGAGCTCCGGTTA
>VGKQ01000011.1 GCA_016866995.1 Candidatus Pacearchaeota archaeon | reverse complement strand
TGTTCCTGCAAATATTAAATTTGCAGATTTTTCTGCTCTCATTGATTTTGCTGACAGCCTTCCAAGAACAAAGCATATTGCATCTGAGATATTTGACTTGCCGGAGCCGTTGGGTCCGACTATGACATTCATTGAATTTTCCAAGGGAATTTCAGTCTCACTTGCAAAGCTCTTAAATCCCTTCATCACCAGTTTTTTGATATAGGGCATGAAAAAATTAGATTTAAGGATTATTTAAAGTTTTATCCATCTCCTAAAATTAATTAATAACAGATAATAACTAATAAAATAGTTTAGAGTTAATTAGAGGATTAAAATCTTAATTGATGTTAAGAATTGGGGCTAATATTGTGTATTTAATTAAATCTGGATTATCCATCTATGCCAACTGCATTTAATGCGCGGAAATAGTCCATTTTCAGATTTCTGTATCTTTGCTCTCTTGGCGGCTTTTCCTTTACAAGAGAGCAGTCCTCCCAAAATACAGAATCAAAAGGCAATTGCTCTGAAACATTTCTGACATGAACTGCGTGGATAGTTGTGCCAGCTGCATTGCACAAATAACTTCTATGAACTCCGTCAATTAATACTGGAACCTGATGAATTTCAATTATAGGAGGAATGTAGAAAGCCATTGCTTTTTTTCCATCTGCATCCAACCCATACAGCTGGACAGGGGGCATTGAAGAAATTCCCCTTGTGCAGAAACGCGAGAAAAGCTTTCCTTCTAAGTTCTGCATAATGTCAAGAATTTTTCTTTCAAGGACAAATGTCTGCCCTATGTCAAATCCTCTCGGCTGGATGTCAAAAACATCTATTTCAGCGTCTCTGTATGGAAAAACATCAGGAAATCCACGCAAAGGAATGTGTTTTATTAATGCTTCAAAAACTTCTCTTTTCAAAAACCAAATATTTTTAACTTGAACAAGGGCTCTTGGTGGAATAACTCTGTCATATCCTGCACAATCTCCATTAACTTTTGTTTTTATTATACCCTCAACTTGTTCAAGAGGAATGTCAAACTCTGGATTTAGCTTTTCTGCTGCTTGAGTTTGTGGTATTGTGTCTGCTGTCATATTATTTTATTTATTTCATTTAAATTTTCAATAATATAATCTGCTTCTATATCAAGAAAATCCTTTCCTCTTCCTGTTTTTACAAGAATTGTTTTTGCTCCGAGATTTTTTCCAAAATTTATGTCTGCTTCCATGTCTCCTATGACAAATGAGTGCTTCAAATTTATTCTGTGTTTTGATGCCATTTCCAATCCAAGCTTGATTTTTGGCTTTTTGCAGCCACATTTGTCAGATGTCTGGTGAGGGCAGTAAGTATAATCATCAATAAATATGCCTTTTTCTCCAAGTTTATTCATAATGCTTTTAAAAATTTTTTCTGTCTGCTCTATGCTTCTCAATTTCTTTGAAATCCAGGGCTGATTTGAGATAATTATTAATTTGTATCCTTTTTCCTGGAGATATTTTAACCCATTAAAAACATTAAGAAGGTTATCTTCAGGAATTTGAGGATAGGCAGAATTATCAACAAGAACGCCGTCTTTGTCAAGAAAAACAGCTTTATTTTCCATTTTTCACCTCTATTAAAATAAAGCACATAAATATTTATATACTATTCAGTATTTTTCACACTGAAAAAGTGTTAAAATGATTTCAGAATTAAAACAGATTGGAATTGGGTATTATGAGGCAAAAATTTTGGAAGTTTTGCTTAAAGAAAAATTAGATATAAGAGAATTAAGCAGAAAATCAAAGGTTCCATTTGGAAAAATTTATTCTATAATAAAAAATATGAAAGAAAAAGATATAATTAAGGAGACTAACTCGCGGCCGAAGTTAGTTTATATTGAAGATGTTTCAGAAATTATTGACAGATTTTTGAAAGAAAGACAGGAAAAAGACAAAAAACTTGCTGAGAGCATAAGAAATAATATAATAAATATAAAAAAAGAAAGAGGAGAACAAAGCAGATTTTTTGAAATTGGAACTATAATGGATGACAACAAGAGAATTCAGCTCAGAGCTTTTCATGAAGCAGAAACAGAAGTCCTGCAGATATTTAATATTTATCATAAGCCAAGCTCAAACCGAGAAAGCAAAATTATATGGGAAAAAGAAATAGAAAATGCTGTTAAAAGAGGAGTTGTTTTCAAGTCAATTTATCCAAAAAGCGCTGTACTTCCTCCAATTCTTAAAAGATTGGATGAAACAACACCAAGAAAATTTCATGTCAAAAGATTAAACAATGATTTTACAAGATGCGATATTATTGATGGCAGGAAGGTTTTAATCAAGCTTGTGCAAAAAGATATTCTGCAGTTTGGCGGCATAATTTTTATTGAGAATGAGAAGCTGGCTGAAAACTTGACAAGAATATTCAATCAGATGTGGGAAAATGCAGAATAAATTATTTTATCAAAAATTTCTTATTATAGCTTAAATATAAAGAAATTAAACTTATGATGCAGATATAAATTAAAGTTAAAATAACTGGAAAATTTTTATAAACAAAAAGCATAATTAAAGCAGTAAGCAAAGAGACAACAGAAATAAGCTTGAACCATTTTCTGCCGGGAACAAGCTCATCTCTGCAGAGATGAGCCAATAAATATCCAGCAGGAAAACTGGTTAATAATATCAAAACTAATAATGTTAAGCCCATAAATAAACAAGCAACTTAATATTTTTAAGCTTATCTGGGCTTGTATGGCTTGTATCCTCTTCCTGACATTGGAGCGTGAAATAAGATGTTTCTTCTTCTGTCTCCTCCACTCGCATCTTCGTCTGTTCTTTTAGAATAAATTCCTGTGCATGAAGTTCCTCTTGCACCTGCAAATGTGACTAAGCTTCCTAGCATTGCAACAACAATTCCCGAACCAAAAATTTTCAAGTCCCTTTGGGCAAGGTAATTTTCTTCTGCTGATATTTCTCTTACTTGTCTAGCTTTTATCTTCTTTCCTTGGGCTTTTGCAAACTCTTTATTTTTCATTTCTACATATGATTTCCCATTAATTGCTTCTCCTAAATATTCCCTTGAGTTTTCATTTTTTAACCCAAACGCCATCATTCCTAGCCCCAGTTCAATTATTAATATGCCTACAAGTGTCAATTTTCCCATAAACAAAACAAGAAAGGCAAATATTTATAATTTTATGTATTGGAGTATAATTATGGAACAAGATGAAATCAGAAAAGCAATATCAGAAGGAAAGATATTTATTTATCCTACTGACACAATTTACGGCTTAGGATGTGATGCTGAAAATGAGAAAGCTGTTGAAAAAATAAGAAAGATAAAAAAGAGAGATATGAAATCTTTTTCAGTTATTGCTCCGTCAATTAAATGGATAGAAGATAATTTAATTGTTGATGTTGACTTGAAAAAATATCTTCCTGGAGCTTACACAATTATCTTGAGAAAGAAAAATCCAGAATTCTTGTCTTGGGTTTCTTCAAATGAGAGCTTAGGAGTAAGAATTCCTAAAAACAGGTTTTGCAACAAAATAAGAGAAACAGGAATTCCATTTATTACAACTTCTGTGAATTTTTCTGGAAAAAAGCCTGCAAACAAAATTTCTGAAATAAGCGAAGAAATAAAAACTCAAGTTGATATAATTGTAGATGAAGGAGAACTTGAAGGAAAGCCTTCAAAATTGATTATTGGAGGAAAAATTATTGAAAGAAGATGAAATTTTGCATAATAGCATCAGAAAAAGATGAAGCTGGAAAAAACATATTCAAGCAGATACAGAATTACAAACTTGAAAGTTTTATTATCAAGGAAAAAGATACAATTTTCTGCGAGAATTTAGACAAGCAGGAGCAATTCAGAAATTTTGATTTTTTTATCTTTATAACAAAACATCAATCTCAAGAAGCAAGAAAAACTTTGTCAGTTCATGCACCTGGCAACTGGAGGAAAGCTGATTTTGGCGGGAAAGAAGGAAAAATCTGCCCAACATCAGCATTATTCTTAAAACATATTTTCAAAATTTTAAATAAGAATGCAGAAAATTCAGGATATACATGCACTTTAGAGTGCACTCATCACGGCCCGTATATTGAAAAGCCGTGCTGTTTTATTGAAATTGGGACGAGAATTGAAAACTGGAAAGATGAAAAAGCAGGGAAGATTATTGCTGAGACAGTTAATGAAGCAATTTCAAGTTTCAAGCAGGAAAAATTTATTCCGGCAATTGGAATTGGAGGGCCGCACTACTGCCCGAATTTTAACAAAATTCAGTTAAATTCAGAATACGCTCTCGGGCATATTATTCCAGAATATACCCTTCCATTAACAGAAGAAATGATTAAAGAAGCTGTAAGCAAAACTCAGGAAAAAGTTGAGATAGTTTTGCTTGACTGGAAAGGAATTGGAAAAAGCGAGGAGAGAAAAAAAATAATGAAACTTCTTGATAATCTTGGAATGAAATATGAAAGAACAGGCAATGTTGAGAAATAATTATCCTTAAATTATTTTTGCTTTGTTGTTAAGTTAATATTATTTTATTGAGCAGATATCTTTATTTTTCTTTGTTTATTCGAAGAAAAATGCCTCATTTAGTGCATCTGAGTTTGCAATCAAATCTGTTGCTGTGAGTATTCCTATAAGAACGCCTTTTTTGATAACAGGCAGCCTCTTAATTCTGTATTTTGCCATAAGCTGAGCAGCATTGTCTATGTCTTCATTATGCTCAATTGTGACTATGCTTTTGCTCATAAACTGCGAGATTTTCCTGCTTAAATTTGAAATATTTTTTAATATGTCTGTGTCTGTGATTATTCCTGCAATTGAATCTTTTTTCATTACAATTAAGCTTCCTATATTCTTTTCTGACATAATTTCAGCTGCCTCTTTCAAGGAAATGTCATCTTCAACTACCATTGCCTTATTCATAATTTCTGAAACTTTCATGTTTGCTCTTTTTTAGATTTCCACTTTTTGTTTTTAGTTAATACGGCTATTAGAAATAATATCCATGAAGGAATTCCATAACTTATAAATTGAATCAATATTAAAGATATTGAACATCCGCACTTTGGTATATTTCCACTGGTGTCAGGTAAGCAAGCACTAGGACAAACACTTTTTGATGTAATCAAATATATTGCTACTAATACAAGCCAGATAATCCCAATAATAAACAGCAGTTTTTTCAAGTTCATGCTAACTTAAATCTCCGAGCTGTTTAATTATATGCTTCATACCTGTGCTTCCAAAACCCCTGTCATATCTTTCTGTTAAATCAAGTTGCTTGACTTCTTTTATTTTTACTTTTGTTACAGGAATAATTATCATCTGGGCTATTCTCATCCCTTTTTCTATCTGAACGCTGTCGTCTCCAAAATTTACAAGAATAACTGAAACCTCTCCGCGATATGCAGGGTCAAATGTGCCTGCTGCAGTATGAACATTCATTTTTGTTATAATTCCTGCCCTGTCTCTAATCAAGCCAACATGCCCTTCTGGAATCTGAATTGCAAGCCCTGTCCTTACTTGTTTCTGTTCAAGCGGGGCGAGATTAATAGTTTCATTTGCTCTCAAATCAAACCCCACATCGCTTGATAAAGCATATTCTGGAAGAGAAACATCTGGAAAAAATTTCTTTACAAGGACAACGTCTTTATCTGATTTTTCTTCCACCTTTTTTTTCTTCATAATATTAATTATCTGATATTATTTATAAATGTTGCTGAAAATTGAGTTATACATAATTAATAATTTAACTGCCTTTTTATCTCATATAATAATTTATTTAATTACCTTATGTTTAATTGTAATTAATTGTTAATTTCAAATAAATCTGTTGCTATTGTTACAAAAATTAACATTACTTTAATTTTACCTGTTTTTATATAAAATCAGAAATTTTATGCTTCCATTCTACATAAATAAGCCACAAAATAATTAAAGCTGCATCCAGGCAGGGAAAAAATATTTGCTGGAGGGCATAAGGAAGAAAATCTGTTGGATTTAAGCCTATTGAAAAGTGCGAAAAAGGATAAAGAGGCATTATCCATCCTGCAAGAAGATAATCAAGAATAAGATGAATCAAGACACCAAGAGCGAGCATAAGAAAAATTGTGTGAATTTTGAGATGATGCTTTCCGAGGCTTTTATTTTTCCATTTCCAGCTTATTCCTGAAAATACTAAAAGTAAAAGAGGAAAAAACAAATTATGCGTGAATGTCCTGTGAACTTCATCAATTGTGAATCCGAACCAGTAAAGAATCCAGTAAACTGCTATGTCAAAATCAGGAAGAAGGCTTCCAAGCCCAAGAATTAAAATATAGTGAAGGGGAAATTTTTTCTTGTCTCGAATAAAATAATCGCGAATTATTCCTCCAATAATCAATGCTATAATTATGTGGGTTGCTGCTGTTGGCATTTTAATCACTCTCTTTTTATAAACATTTCTCGCCCCCTCGCTCTGCAGTTATGTTTTGCTTCTCCGCGAGAAGGCTCGACGCCGGCACCAGGAATTGAACCTGGATATCCTTGCGGAAACGGGTTTTTTGTTTTATACCTTTAGAGTATTGCATTGTGCTGATGCACAATGTTGCAAAGCTTAAAAGGTTTATTAGCAAACCCGCGCCTTACCATTGGGCCATGCCGGCTTGAAGTTAGTAAATATAATAAGCTTTTAAAGATTTCTTTTAGTAATTCCTATTTAATCTTTTTAGCTGAATTATTAATGATTGACAACTTTTAAATTAACCATAACTCTTTGTTTATTTAATTATATATGTTAATAACAGAATTAGTTAATTTTCTTTTTTTTAATCAATTTTTCAGCTCTTTCTATCATTTCTTTCTTCAATCCGAGAAAAACTCCTCCTTCCTTGCTCCCGCAGTAAGTTGTCTCTCCTGGCTTGATAATATCATTTAACTCATCCAACTCAATGTCAATATGAGTTATCCTTGCTTGAGATTTTCCCTTCTCGTGAATATAAACATCTGCCTTTCCTATAAGTTTTTTTCCTTCTCCTGCCCCGCTCATTTTATCACCTTATTTTTAATCAAAAACTCTCTTGCTCTAACGAAAATTTTCTCGTGTCCTTTAGAATTTGGATGCAAGCCATCTTCAAGCTCTTTTGAAGAAATTAATCCGCTAATATCTATATACTTTAACTTTTCTTCATTACAAACCTTTTTTATTTCTAAATCATATTTTTTTATTTTCTCATTAAAATAATTATCTTCTTTTATTCCGGAGATAGACTCATCGACGGGTGTTAACCCAACAAACAAAATTTCATTTGTAAATTCCCTCGCTTTTTTTATTAGATTTACAAGATTTTCTTTAAACTTTGTTAGGGTTATAGTGGAATCCTGTGAATCATTAATCCCTACTGCAAAGATAATGATGTTGGGATTTCTTGCTTTTGCTTCAATGTTGAATCTTGTCAGCAAGCTATTAGTAGTATCTCCGGGAATTCCAAGGTTATATGCTGTTAAATCGAAATCATCAAGCTTGTTTAAAAAAAGAACAATTCGATTAGCCCATCCGCCAAATTCATAATCACAGGCTCCATAAGTTATGCTGTCTCCAAAAATACATATTGTGCTCATAATTCTTGTTTTATTATTTTAATAAGTTCTGGGAACTTAGATATTTTAAAATGCCCGTTCTTGCTTTTGTAAATTATAATTCTTGCATTTTTCAACTTATTTCTAAATTTTTCCGCATGAGAAACAGGCACAATATCATCATCTTTTGAAAATAATAAAGCAATATTTTTGCAGTTTTTCTCAATCATTGACAAATCTGATTTAAGTTTAAATCCGCCAACTAAATCCTCATCGGGAAGAGTATTATCAAATGGAGGAGCAATTAAGTAAATAGCAAGAATTTTTTTAGGAAATTTGTTTTCAGACAGATATTTTGCGAGAAAAATTCCCCCCAAAGACATACCAATAAAAATTATGTTATTTCTAAGATAAGGAAAAAATCTCTCAAAGTGAATCTTCCATTCATTATATTTTGCATTATCCTTTAGAGGCATTCGCGGTTTTATAATTTCAAAACTTTTTCCTAGTTTTTTATCCAAATAATCATCGCTCCATTTTACTTTTTTCTCAATAGATATTTTTCTTTTCCTTAAGTAACTTAAGTAATCTTTTTTATTTTTAAAAGTCATTCCTCCATCTATCAGGAATATCTGTGTTTTCATTTTTTTATTAATTCAACAAAGTTTATAAATTCTATTCTTATTTATAGTTTATGGCGAAAGAAAAAGGAAGAGAAAATAAAGATGGAAGAGAGGAGAAACAGGGAGAACTAGAAAAAGATATTAAGCTTTATACTCCTGATGATTTGCCTGAAGAAACTCACTTGTATATGCCGCCACAGGAAGAAAGAGAGGGATTTCTTGACAGCGTGAAAGATTACTGGGATGAAATTAAGCCAAAAGATGCTTTTGGTTATGCAAAATATGCTGCTCTTTCAACAATGCCGGCAGCAATGTCAGCTTATATGTTATGGAAGCTTCCTCCCCGACTGCATGAAGATATGAATTATGTACTTTCATCTGCAACAGGAATTTCTGCTGCTATTGGACAGGAAGAAGTAGCTCTTGCAACTGGAATTGCCTATGCTGTTTCACAGGCTGTTTATGGGATAAAAATTAAGTCCGGGCATCATGTTCTTTCTGGACTTCAGGGAATTGTTACTGGAATGAAAAAAGTTGACAAATCAGGCATGAATAAAGCAGATAAGACAAGATTGGATAAAGCACTTACAGCAGCTGAAGCTCTTTTGAAATATTTTTCTACATCATCTATGGCTAAGAAAAAAGCAGCTTGAGTTTATAATTTTCCTCTTTTAAATAAATAGCGGGAGAAGGATTTGAACCTCCGCTTGAGCTTTGCAAAAATTATTTTGACAAAGTACCTCAGGGTGTCCTAGAGTTTCCCTTATGGGCCGTTCGCTTATCTTTTAGATAATCTGCGAGCACTCCAGGCTGCTCCATCCCGCTATTCTAATTTACTCCTAATTTTCCTTATAAACCTTTCTCTTTGGCAAGCTAGATCAGCCTATCAATCTTATCTTGATTTTTAGGGTGCTTAAATCCAATATCATTCATCCATTTTAAAAATTGTTTATAACCCGATAACTCTATATGATAAGTAATTATTTCTTTATTTACTCTGTCATCAAATTGTTTCCTTTCATAAGTACATACTTTGAATCCATCATTTTCCAAAAATTTTTTAATTTCTTCAATAAAAACTTTGCTTTTTGAAACACCTTTAATTACAGGGTAGTATCCTCTTTTAATCGCTAGATGAAAATCAGTATCTGCAACACCTGAAATAAAATTATTAATTAATCTCTTATCCTTTAAAAATATCTTAGGAATACCTAATTTGCTATATTTCTTGCCTAAAGGCAATCCAATAAACTCAGTTAAATACTTTACAAGACTTTTTGAATAAATGCTTACTCCATAAGTAGTTTTCTTATCATGAAATTTTGGTTTAATTTCTAAATTAAATAATTTTTTAATTAAATTAGCGATTAATTCATTGTAATACTCTTGTTCATCTTTAGGATTACCAACACATTTAATGCAATACTCTTTTTTATTCTCCCTATAACCAATACTGCCGTCTCCTGCAAAAACCCCACAGAGATAAGCTAATTCAGGAGTTATTTCATTCGGTAAAATCATCCCCTTTATTTTTTCTTTTGGAGTTAATTCTATGTTTATTACCTCTTATTCCCTCCCTAATTCAAGCTAATTAACTTTATATATTCTTATAATCTAAAATAAAAATGTTAATCTTAGGAATAGATGATGCGGGAAGAGGTCCTGTCATAGGCCCGATGATTTTAGCTGGTTGCCTTGCAGATGAGCAAATTGAACTTGAGTTTAAAAAAATTGGAGTGAGAGACAGCAAGCAAGTTCTTCCTGCGAGAAGAGAAAAACTTGCAGAAATAATAAAACAAAAAGCAATAACTTTTGAAATTACACTGACACATCCTTATGAAATAACAGAAAAAAATAAACTTGGAGTGAACTTAAACACAATTGAGGCACAGAAAGCAGCTGAAATTATAAATAGAATTAACAGGCAACTTTTAGAAAAAGTTGGGAAAACAGAAATAAATAAAATAATTGTTTATATTGACTGCCCTTCTCCAAATATTCCAGCATGGCAGAGAACACTTGAAAAATATATAAAGAACAAGGAAAATTTAGAGATACATTGCGAACATAAAGCAGATGTTAATCATGTTTCATGTTCAGCCGCAAGCATTTTGGCAAAATCAACCCGAGAGGAAGAAGTAAAAAAAATAAAAGAAAAATTAGGGGTTGATTTTGGCTCTGGATATTCATCAGACCCTGTCACATGCAAATTCCTGAAGGAATATGCAGATAAGCACAAGAAAGACGGCATATTCAGAGAAACATGGAGCACATGGAAATCTGTTTGTAATGTTAAAAAACAAAAAAAATTAGATGAGTTTTGATATTAAAATTAGTTAATTTTATTAATTCAATTTTCAATGTTATATTATGACATTTTATCTTATTGGACTTGGCTTGAATAAAAGAAGTCTGACATTAGAAGCATTAGGAGTTTTGAAGATGTGTAAAAAAATATATATTGAAGAGTATACCGCTGAGTTTCCATATTTAATTGATGAATTGCAGGAAATAATTGGAAAAAGAGTAATTCCATTAACAAGAACAATGGTTGAAATGGAAAATTTTGTAAAAGAAGGAAAACATGATGATATTGCACTTCTTGTTTATGGCTCTCCTTTAACTGCAACTACCCATATTTCTCTTATTTTGAAATGCAGGAAAGAAAAAATTGATTACAAAATATTTGAGAATGCAAGCATTTTTGATGCAATTTCAGAGACAGGATTGCAGATTTACAAGTTTGGAAAAACAGCAAGCATGCCAAAATGGAAAGATAATTACAAACCAGATAGCTTTCTTGATATTGTGAGAGATAATCTGAAGATTAAAGCTCATACTTTAATCTTGATTGATATTGGATTAAGTTATCAGGAAGCATTAAGGCAGTTTAGAGAAGCTTGCAAGAATAAGATAAAACTTGAGAAAATTGTTGTATGCTCGAGGCTAGGAATAGAAGAAAGCAAAATTTTTTATGATACACTTGATGAACTTGCTGGAAGAGAAGTTCATGTTCCATTCTGCTTTATAATTCCTTCTCGTTTGCACTTTTTAGAGGAAGAATTTCTAAATAATTTACAATAAAAATGAATCCATGGTATATTACTTTAATGGGTTGGGTTGTCTGCATATCTGTGGGATATTTCTTGTTTTCTGTAATTCTTCCATTATTTGTTATTCCAAACTTAGCTTTTATTAAAACAAAAATACAAAAAACAAAAAGATTAAGAGAATTTTCAAAGAAATTCAAATCTAAAAATAAAGAAAAAACATTGAAAAATGTTTATAATTTTGTGATTAAAAATTATAAAGGAAAAGAACAAAGGTATAAAGTTGCTTTATTGTTGCCAAAAGTTTATTTTCAGGATGTTGAAAAAATTATTAAGAAAAACCAGTTTTTACACTGCCATATTTTTGACAGGGTTTTTATAACTCTCTTGATTAATACAGGGCAGTTTTATGAAGAGGATTTTGAAATAAAACTACAAATCAGCAGTTTTGGGACAATTCATCAGTATCTTATTGTTAAATTAAACGGAAAAAGGATTAAAGTTGACCCTTTTTGCAGGGTGTTTGAAAAGCATAGAAAATAATATATAGCCATCCCGCTTTGTTTGAATATGATATACAATAAAGATAAAAGAGAAATTATTCTTGATAGAAAATTGAGCAACCTTGACGAGCTTGTAATTGAATTTATAAAAATTCTTGAAAGATATGCAGATTATGTTGTTATTTCAGGATATATCTCTATCCTTCTTGGAAGAACGAGAATAACAGAAGACATTGATGTTTATATAAAGGAAATATCTTTTGAAAGATTTTCAAAATTATACAGAGAACTGGAAGAAAGGGGCTTTTGGTGCATAAATGCTGAAAAGCCGGAAAGTGTTTATGATTATCTTAAAAACAGCAAGGCAGTAAGATTTGCAAGGAAAAATACTTCTATACCTAATTTTGAAGTTGGCTTTCCTAAAAGGGATATTGATTTGGAAACTTTCAGCGATTTTATAATTGTTATCTTGAATAATGTGAAACTTAAAATATCCTCGCTTGAGAGGCATATTGCTTTTAAGAGATATTATCTTGAAACTGATAAGGATATTGAAGATGCTTTGCATATAGAAGAATTATTTAAAGAAAAAATAGATTATGAAAAAATTAATAAACTTAAGAAGATTATAGAAAGAATAAAGAAAGAGGAAGAAAATGGAGAAAGAGGAAGAAATTAAGAGAAAATTTATGAAGCCGGGGAAAACAAACAAGGAAGACAGGATTAATTTTGTCAAGTTTTGGGCAGAATTTGTCAAAACACATGATGACGGGGAGTGGAGCGAACAGCAGAACTTTTTGATTAATTCTGTGATTGAATAGCTTGTTCTCAAGTTTTATATGGGCACAAATAGAAATATTTATATACTTGTGCCCATATAGATATTTATGGTTTATTATGAAGTAAGGATTGTTAATAGGAAAAAGCAGAATTATTTAGTTTACAATAGAAGGGAGAGGGGAAAATGGGTAAAGAGAAGCAGGTTTATAGGAATAGGAGAGATAAAAAAGGAAGAAATTGAAAAGCTGAAAAAAAAGTTTGAATTAGAGTTGAGAGCTGAAAAAAGAGTATACTTAAGCAAAGAACAAGTTGAAGAAATAGAAAAATTAAAGCAGATTTATCAAGAAAAAATAAAGAAATTAAATAAAGAAGAGTTTGAAAAATTTGAAAATGCTTTTTTTACAGAATTAACTTATAACAGCAATGCTATAGAAGGCAGCTCATTATCTTTAGAAGAAACTTCTCTTGTGATAAATGAGAATATCACTCCAAAAGGAAAAAGTTTGAGAGAGATTTATGAGGCAAAAAATCATGCAAGAGCGCTGGAATTTATGAAGAATTATGAAGAAGAAATTAATGAACTTTTCATATTAAAAATTCATTCAATAATTCTGGAGAATATTTCAGAAAGATTTGCAGGAAGATATAGAGAAAATCCTGTAAGAGTTCGGGGAAGTGATGCAAAATTCCCTTCTCCTGATAAAGTTCCTCAGTTAGTTAAAAACCTGATTTTTTGGTATAATAAAAACAAGAAAAAGATTCATCCATTTGAGCTTTCAGTAATCTTTTCAATGAAGCTTGTTTCAATTCACCCATTTGTTGACGGGAACGGCAGGATTTCAAGGTTAATGATGAATTTTATTTTGCAGAAGAATAAGTATCCATGGATTAATGTTTATATGAAACAGAGAGAAGACTATCTTAAAGCAGTCAGGAAAGCAAATGATGAGGATTATCTCCTTATTTTGGATTATCTTATCAGAACTTTAAGGGAAAATCTTAAAGATTTTCAATTTCTTTAGTTATGTGGGCACGAGATTATTCCATTTGATTATGTGCCCATATTGAGCAGGTTGAGGTTATTGACTTATGTCTGATTAATTCTGCTATCAGTTAGTTGTTTTTGCTTCTTGACTAACAAGATAATCATCTATTGCCTTTCTTAAATAGATGGTATATGCTACCTGCCTCTCACTTAATAATTTTTGAATTTCTCTTAAGGCAAAATCATATCCTTTTCTTTCAGATTCATCAGATGGCTTGATTTTACTGAAAAATTCTGAAAGCTCTTTAGTTCTGATTGCCTTACCTTTAACTTCTCCTTCCTCTATAATTCTCAGCAAATCACTGCCTTTGATTCTAATCAGAGATTGTATCTTTACATAGGGAATAACCCCCTGCCAATTCCATCTTTGAATCCTTTGCACAGGAACTTTTAATATTTCTGCCACTTCCTTAGGCGTGTAAAATTCATCTTGGTTTATCATTTTTTCTGTTACAATTTATTTCTATAATAAAGATTCTAATCTTTTCCTTTGTTCATCAACAGGAAGGTTTAGAAATTCTTCTATTCTTTCTGCTTTAGCTTTTGCTTGAAAATCTTTTAAAAAATCTATTGCTTTTTGAATGTCAAGCTCCCTTCCATAAATAATTTCATTTCCTCTAGCTCCTTTTATTCTCTTAATTGCTTCATCTATTCCTATTTCATCACTTTTTATTGCAACATATTGTGGGTCTGATTCATCATCACTTTCCATACATGAATATGTGAAATACCCTTGAGGTATAAGTCCTGATACAACATATGGTTTCTCAGATTCAATAAAAATCTGCCAATCAGGTATAAACAAGGGCGTGTCTTTTGAAAAGCCAACTAAAAACCATATCTCCTCTTTGTTTTTATATCTTTCATAGGTTCTTCTGCTTGTTTTGGTTTTTAAAATTGGGCTTACCTCTCTGGAATCAAAAACTTTAACTCCATGCATTTGTCTGTCTAATCCTTCCTGTCTGTTATATAGCTGTGCTATTTTTACATCTTGGGGTTGATTTTCTCTGCTCATTTTCTTCTCCTTTCTAAAACGGCATCAACGGTGCGCTTTTCTTTAGATTGTTCTGCTATTTCTTCTTTTTTAAATCTTACTTCCCACATTTTGCCGTTAATCACATCATACAATCTTTCTCCAAGTGAACTATTCCTATTATCTACATATGAGAAATAATCTGATTGCAATAACAACTTACCATTTTTTGTTCTTATTCTAACCCTGAAACGTACATCATTTCCAAGATATACTCCATCTTTCTCTCTGTATCTTGGCTCTAATGATTTAAGAACAATAGAAAGTCTTGCTCCTTGGTTATTTGTATAACAAACTCCATGAGGTAATCTTCTTATATTCATTTCTTCCGCAGGAATCGATTTTAGCTCTCTAACTAATCTTTCTAATTCTCCATCATCTTTAGTTTGTTCTGTCATTTTCTCTCCTTGATTGGCTCAAATAAAAAATGTTCATTTACTTTTCTGCCAAGATATAGTGCATGACTTCCATACATATCAGGAGATACTAATTCAGGTCTTCTTCTATCAATTGCATTTAATGCATCCTGAAGAGTGCTATATTTATGTATCCTGGATTCAAATCCTAATGGAGTACTTGCTCCTTCAGTTAATATGTAAAAAGGAGAACTCTGCACCTCGTCAACTAACCAGCTTTCAGGACATCTTGCAGGAAAATGAAGTCTTAAAACTCCAGCCCTGCCTTCTCCAATAAGCTTAGGAAATTTTGAGTAATCGCCCCAGATGTTCAAATTATTTTCTTTTGTTGCTATATAAAATTCTTTTAAATCTCTGCTAGGTACTAAAATACCCTTTCCCAAAAATATTCTAAGACTTCTTTCAATTCTTTGTTTTAGTGTTTCTTTTGTCATTTTCTTCCCCTAGAAACCATTTCTTTAGTAAGATAATCTATGCACGATTTTATTGCCAGTCTTGCATTAATTCCTGCAATAGAAACATCATTTGATTTTTGCAGGTATGCTTCAGAATATTGCCTAGTTTTCACAAGTCCTTCCTCAAAATCTTCTTTCCATCCATGCAACTGTCTGAAGCTATAGCTATCTAAACCAAATTGCTCCATGTTAAACAAAGCATTTTCAGCATCTTCTCTAAGAGCATCTAATTCTCCTTCAATTTCTTGTGTTCTTTCATTTGTCATTTTCTTTCCTCCTCGTTCAAATATGAACTTCTTGGATAAAGTTCAGGATATTTCTGAACCCTCTCCTTATATCTTTCTTCTTCAATTTTTCTAACATATTTCATATGCCAGTCATCAAAAGCAATACAACCTTTAACAAATAAAGTCCCTCCAATAATCATCATTGCTGTAAGTCCAACTATCTCTGCCAGTCCTTTCAAATTTCTTCTTGTTTTTTCATTCATTTTCTTATTTTTTCGTTTTAATTACTATTAAGTAGTATTGGGTATTAAATAAAACCTTTTATCATATTTTTTATAAAAATAACAAGATTTATATACTGATTGTAATTATTATAAAATATGACTGAAAATATTCATATCGAGAATAAGAAGAAAGAAAAATTTAAATTAGATTTAAAAGACAGAAAGATTTTATATGAGTTAGATAAAGATTGTAGGCAGCCCTGCTCAAAAATTGGAAAAAAAGTCGGCTTGTCAACAGAGGTTGTTAATTATAGAATTAAAAGATTAGAAGAAGAAAATATTATAACTCAGTATCAGGTTGCTCTTGACTTGTCTAAACTTGGAATTATCCAGTTTAAAATTCTTTTATCTTTTCAGCATATGAATTCTAAAAAATTAAATAAGATTATTGAAAAGCTTAAGAAAAATAATCTTGTAAAGTGGATTGTTTCTTGCAAGGGAAAATGGGACTTGATGATAGCTCTTGAAGCAGAAGACACAAGAGAGATAGATAAGCTTAAAGATGAGATTCTGCCTGAATTTGAAGGTTATCTAAACAAGAAAGCAATTTCAATCTGCACATCAGCAGAGGTTTATAACAGAGATTATTTAATTGCAAAATATAATTCTGACAGGATTAAGATTCTTGTAAGCCAAAGCAAGAAAGAAAAGCTTGATGCGACTGACATGAAGATTCTGAAACAGCTTACTGAAAATGCAAGAATGCCAATAGTTGATATTGCTCCAAGTATTGGAACAAGTGCAAGAGTGATTAATTATAGAATAAAACAATTAATTAAGAAAGGGATAATAACTGGTTTCAGAATAGCAATAAATTATGAAAAGCTTGGAATTCGGTTTTATAAAATATTTATTTATCTTGACAACTCAAAGCAAGAAAGAGTTAATAAGCTTATAAGATATTTTGAGAGCAATAAAAATATAATTCATTATTTAAAAGTTCTTGGAAATTGGGATTTTGAGCCTGAATTTGAAGTTTATTCTGAAGAAGAGTTTAATAAACTTCTTGAAGAAATGAAAGATGAGTTTTCAGATATAATAAAAAATATAAAAATAATCACAATAAACAAAGAGCATAAATTTGTTTATTTTTAAAATGAACAATCTCACAAAAGAAGAGCAAAAAATCCTGAAGAAACTTGACAATGAGAAGAAAATTCAGGATTTTTTAAATAAACTGAAAATTAATTTTGAGAAAAATGGAGAAACTTGCATGTCTCCTCGCAGAGTTTTGAAAACAAGAAAAGCACACTGCATTGAAGGCGCAATGTTAGCTTATCTCTGTCTAAAACTTGCAGGAAAGAAAGCTTTTCTTGTTGATTTGAAAACTTGCAAGAGTGATTTTGAGCATGTTATCTGTGTTTTCAAAAAAAATGGAAAGTTTGGAGCAATAAGCAAGACAAACCATGCTGTTCTTCGTTATAGGGAGCCTGTTTATAATTCAATTCGCGAGTTGGTTATGTCTTATTTTCATGAATATTTTGACAATAAAGGAAGAAAAACTCTGCGGAGTTTTTCTGTTCCGGTTGATTTATTTTCTGTTTTTGGAAATGATTGGATTACGAGCAAGGAAAATTTATGGGAAATTCATGATTATCTTGACAAGGTCAAACATTTTAAGATTTTGACAAGAAAACAAATTTCAAGTTTAAGAAAAGCAGATAAAATTGAGATTAAAGCCGGGAAGATTGTTGAGTATAATAAATTTAATAAAGCAGAAATACAAAAAGGGCTTGAAGATATTAAAAGAGGAAGAGTAATGCCTATTGAACAAGTTGCAAAACAATGGAGGATTTCTCTGAAGTAATGGGGCAAAATTGTTGTTGTTAGAATAGGGCACAGAAAGAATATTTATGATTGATATAAAAGATAGTATAATATAATAAAACTTAAAAATTATCAGAATTTATGAATAGATGCAGATTATTGAAAATTTGTTAATGGATGAAGAGCTTGAAAGAACAATTGACAGGGTGGCTGCTCTTAAAAGAAGTGTTGATTTTTGGGACAGATTATTTTTTAGAAGAGTTATAAAAGATTACAGAAAACTGCGCTCAAGAATAAACAATTTAAATATATTAATAAGCAGGTTTAATTTTGAGGGGCAAAATCAAGGATATGATTCAGAGGGGGAGATTTATACCAGAATAAGAGAAAATAAAAGAGGAATATTTGAACAAGCAAGAGAAATTTGCATTGAAATAAGAAAAGGGATAATTGACAATGGGATGGAAAAAAGATATGGGGCTTCTTTTATAGACAAAGTAAGAAGATATGAAGATGATGCTGATTATTTTCACGTATATCTTGAGCAGGAAGCATCAGGAAAAAATATGCCTGTGAGCGGAATGGTGAGAGTTGAAAGATTGAGAAATGAAAGAGGATACTAAAATATATTTTCAGATATAATAATCTTTTTTAACTGCTGTTTTTCCTAATTGTATGGAAAAACTGCCATATTCTGTTTATTTTGCAGCTGCCTTGTTTAATGGGAGAGAGTGTTATTTTAATGTTAATCTTGCAAGATTGCTTGAAGATAGATTCAGGCAAGTATATCTTCCGCAGAGAGATGGCTTTGAATTTTCAAAGTTAGCTCATGCACTTGAAAGATTTTTTCCACAGCACGAAGCAGGAGAAGCAGTAAAGCATGTAATTTATGCATATGATATTGGAAAACAACTACATAAGTCAGAGGTTGTTGTGGCTAATTTTGATGAACCTCTTGACCCTGGAGTTGACATTGAACTTGCTTATGCAGCAATGATGTTTAAGTATGTTGTGGGATTCAGGACAGATGTCCGTGCTTGTTACGGCACTCTTACAGACTCGGCGAGAGGGGCTCATTTTTTTCCTGTTAATCAGTGCAGAGTTTTTATTCATCATGATATGACTTGCAGAACTTGTGAAGAGGCAAACTCAGGGCTTGAAGCTCTTGCAAACAAAATAGCTGAAAACTCGCGACTCAAGCCAGTAGAAGCATATGCAGAATTGCATCCTACAATACAAAGAGTTGTTGACGCAGCTGATTTATTATTTAAAGATATTGCAGATGTTAATCATCCAGAAAGCATGAAGATAATAGCAAGAAGATACCAGGAACACAGAGAAAGAATGCTTGAATTGTCTCCAAGAACTATTCGCCATTAAATTTTCTGATTATAATTAAACTTATAAACTTAATAATCAAGAAAAATTGATGTGGAGTTTATATAAAAAAAAAGAAGGGGAATTTCTTGATGAGTATTCTGGAGAGAAACTTTCTCCATTAATATTTTCAAACAGCAAGACACAGGAGGATGTCATAAAAGAAATTCTTGAAGCAATAAATTCCGGAAACAAGATTATTTTTATTAAGGGGGTGTGCGGAACAGGAAAATCAGCAATTGCATTAAATCTTGCAAGACATTTCAAAAAAACAAGCATTGTAGTCCCAATAAAAAGCCTGCAGGAGCAGTATGAAGGAGATTACAGCAGAAGCAAGTTTATTTTAAAAAAAGACAATAAAAAAATGAAAATTTCTGTAATTAAAGGAAGGAATAATTTCAAGTGCCCTTTTCTTTCAGAAAGAGCTGACAACCCTGAACTGCCGTGCACAATTGAAATCAGGGAAAAAAATTTTGAGAAAATAAGAAAATTTATTGAAGCAAACAAAAATGTTGACAAGAATGATTTTTCCTCGATACATGATGTAAGAAGAATGTCAATTGCTCCTGCATGCGAATTCTGGAGCCCGCTGCTTCCTTCAGAAATGTCTTCAAGTTGTTTTGAAAATGCAAAAAAGAAAAAATATTTCTCTGTTTCTGGAAAAGAGTATGCATTATTTCAGAGAAAAAAAGGGTGTGAGTATTATAATCAGTATGAAAATTATGCTGATGCTGATGTTCTTATTTTTAATTCAAGAAAGTATTTAATTGAAACAGTGATAGGAAGAAAGCCGAGAACAGAACTGGATGTTATTGATGAGTGTGATGAGTTTCTTGATAATTTCTGCCAGGAAAGCAGGATAAATCTGAACAGATTTCTTTCTGCAATGACTGGAATATTTCCAAAAGACAAAAAGGAAACAGAAGCTGTAAAGAATATTACAAAAAAGATAAATGAATTATTGTATGATTTTTCCATTGAAGGAATTAAAAAACTTGAAAATACTCCTGTTCTTGAACTTCTTAAGCTTGTTCTTGACAACCCATATCTTGCAGAGGATGATGAAGATAATTATTATAATTCTGTCCTTGAAATTGCAAGAGAGTTTGAGGATTTTTTCTCAGAGGCATATCTGTCATTTTACAAATCTTCAAGCCAGAGAACACTGTTTGGCAAGGAAGAAACATGCTACATAAATCTTGTGACAATAAATCTTGCAAAAAGGTTCAAGGAGATAATTGACAGCACAGAAGCACTTGTATTAATGTCAGGAACATTGCATTCAGAGAAAGTACTAAAAGATATTTTTAATATTAATAATTTCAAAATTATCGAGGCAGAGACAAAATTTCCTGGAATTATTTCGAAATCAAGAACAGGGCTTGAGAAAAACTGCAAATTTGAAAATTTTAAGAAAGGGGAAGTTACAAGAAAAGATTATCTTCTCGCTCTTTCTGCATGCGTGAAAAATGCAAAAAAACCTGTTCTTGTGCATGTCAATTCTTTTGAAGATTTGCCCTCTGAAAAAGAGAAAGAAGAATATAAAATTAATAATCTTGTATCAAAGGAAAAATTAAAAGAAATGCAAAATACTGGAGATATAAAAAAATTCAAAGAAGGAAAAATTGACTTGCTGTTTACTACAAAATGCTCAAGAGGAATTGATTTTCCTGGTGAGCAGTGCAATTCAATTATTATAACAAAATATCCATATCCTGACATAAACTCGCTATTCTGGCAGATTTTCAGGAAAGAGCAGCCTTCCAAGTTCATGGAATTTTACATTGACAAAGCCAAAAGAGAATTGCTCCAGAAAATTTATCGCGGCTTGAGATTTAAGGAAGATCATATAATTCTTCTTTCGCCTGACTCAAGAGTGTTGAATGATTCCCTGAGATAAATTAATACCAAGCTCTTCTTTACCAAGAATAATTTGTTTTTTTATGCCTTGGAACAGCAGGTTTTCTAAGTGAATCAAAAAAAGCATCCTGTCTTGCTGCTATTTCTTGTGCCAGTACTAATTCCTGATACTTAGTCATTGCTCTCATAATTTTTTGTGTTGCTTTTGACATTCCGATTTCCAAACCTCCGAGAGCAACATCAAGTGTCACTGTCCTGCCTTCTGAAGTTCCATTGTGCACATCAAATTTAACTTCTGCCCGCGTCATAGAATCTCTATATCCACAAGTGTATACTCTTACATAAACAGCTCTTCCAAGATTGGGTGTTTCTAAAATACTTCCGCCACGTTCTCTTAACATAAAAATTCTTATTTTTTTGCTTTAAAAATTAATCTGTGCTGGAAAATATATTATAATTTGTTTGATAGAATTATACAGGAGAATGCAGAATACTGCTTTGGTATTATCCGCGAACTTTTTTTGCTTTTTTATCCTCTTATTATCTTTAAGTTGAGTTATTATTTATATTTTTGATTGAGATTTTAGGTTAAAGATAAATACATTTAGAAATGTTATCAACAAGTTTTTTAATGATTAGCATACTTCCATTAGTTCTGGGTTTTGGCTTAATATTTTGGATTATGATTTTTCTTGAAAGTTGGAGACATTTCCCAAGAATGAATAAAGAAGAAAGATTATGGCATGCAATTGAGAGTGCTACAACCGTAACTCTAATTTTGATAGCTATTGTTCTTCTGCTTTTATGGTTTATACTAAATAATTTTTTTCTTGTTAGTTTATCATTTGGGCGTTAAATATAAATTTTTAAAGACTATTTTTTTAGTTAAATTTTTATATGATAAAAACATAATTTTCTTATGATTAAGAAAAGAGGACTGACTGACAAAGAAGCAAAGAAAAAACTTGAGCAATACGGCTTTAATGAAATAAAGGAAAGTTTAGTAATATCTCCTATAAAAATACTTTTCAGACAGATTAAAAAAAATTATATTATCTATTTGCTATTTATCGCGGTAATTTTATCTTTTATTGTTGGAAAATCAATAACTGCTTATGTAATACTTGCAGTTATTTGTCTTATTATTTTTATGGGTTTTATTCAAGAATACAGGGCAGAAAAAGCAATAAAATCTTTAAAAGGAATGCTTGTTTCTGTTTCAATTGTTTTAAGGGATGGAAAAGAAAAAGAAATTTTATCAAAAGAGGTAGTACCGGGGGATATTATTTTACTGAGAAATGGAGAAAAGAT
This sequence comes from Candidatus Pacearchaeota archaeon, assembly GCA_016866995.1. Lineage (GTDB taxonomy): Archaea > Nanobdellota > Nanobdellia > Pacearchaeales > GW2011-AR1 > VGKQ01. The sequence continues at coordinate 4,358 of VGKQ01000011.1, read as the reverse complement.
TCCTGCAGACTGCATTGTAATTGAGGAAAAAGAACTTTTAGTGAATGAGTCTATTCTAACAGGGGAGTCAAAGGAAGTAGAAAAGATAACTGCAAAAAGTGAAAAAGATTATTCTGATAAAAACACGCTTTTCATGGGCTCATTCATTGTTAATGGCAAATGTCTTGCAGAAGTTATTCATACAGGAATGAACACAAAATTTGGAAAAATAGCAGGCATGATTTCTGCTGCTGAAAAAGAACTGCCTTTACAAAATAAGGTTAATAAAATTTCTAAGTATATGGCTATTGTTGCGATTGTCTTTTCAGTTATCACTGGATTGCTAATGATTATGGGAAAGCCCCCATCTGAAAATCTTTTTATTGACGCCTTAATTGTGGTTATTGCTCTTACTGTTTCTGCTTTTCCAGAAGGATTTCCGGTTGTTTTGATAACTGCTCTCTCTTCGGGAGTGTATAAAATGGCTAGAAAAAATGCAATCGTAAACAGGATGTCAATAATTGAGACGCTCGGAGAAACAACAGTTATATGCTCGGATAAAACAGGAACAATAACTAAAGGAGAAATGACAGTTAGCAAAATTTTTACAGATAATCATTTGATTGAAGTTACTGGTGCGGGTTATGAGGGAAAAGGTGATTTTTTGCTAGGCCACAATAAAATAAATCCTGCAAAAGACGAAATTTTATCCCTTTTAATAAAAAGCTCTATTCTTTGCAATGATGCAAAGATAAAAAGAACAGGAGAAGACAACTTTTACAGCATAAATGGGACTCCAACAGAAGCATCATTGTTGGTTATGGGCGCAAAGGCAGGAATGCATATTGAGGATTTGGATTTTAAAAGAGTTGAGGAAATGCCATTTGACTCCAAAAGAAAAATGATGTCTGTATTATGCAGATTAGAAAAAGAAAATTATGTTTTTTCAAAAGGCGCTCCTGAAGTATTATTAAAAAATTGCAAAAAGATGCAAAAAAGTTCTGGCTTGTTTAGTTTAACAGAACGAGAAAGAAAAAGAATTTTGGAATTAAACAAAGAGCTTACTTCTGATTCATTAAGGACTATTGGTGTTGCTTATAAGAAAGTAAATTCTTTTAACAAAGACCATTTTGAAGAAGAACTTGTGTTCTTGGGATTGGTTGGAATTGAAGATCCGCCAAGAGAGGAGATTAAGGAATCAATATTAGTGTGCATGAAAGCCGGAATTAAAGTAAAGATGATTACTGGAGACAGCAGAGAAACCGCCTTGGCTATTTCCAAAAGAATTGGATTAAAAGGCAAAATAATTGATGGCAATGATTTGGACAAGATGACTGAAGATGAGCTTGCAAAAATTGTTAATGAAATCGTTGTTTTTGCGAGGGTTAAACCAGAACATAAACTCAAGATTGTAAAGGCATTAAAAATAGATGGTGAAATAGTAACTATGACTGGCGACGGGGTTAATGACGCTCCTGCCCTTAAAGAAGCACATATAGGTATTGCAATGGGGAAGAATGGAACTGATGTCTCAAGAGAAGTTGCTGACTTGACATTAAAAGATGATAATTTTGCTACAATTGTTATGGCTATAAAAGAAGGAAGAACAATTTTCAAAAATATAAGAAAGTTTATCAGTTATCAACTATCGTGCAATTATGCTGAACTTATGATTTTGTTTTTTGGGGTGCTTTTGGCTCCTTTTCTTGGCTGGCAGGTTCCTTTGCTTCTTGCGCTTCAAATATTATTTATGAATCTTATTACAGATGACTTGCCTGCTATAACTCTTGCTTTAACGCCATCCTCTTTAGACATAATGGAAGAAAAGCCAAGAAAGAAAAAAGAAATATTAAACAAATCTCTTATAATCTGGTTTGCAATTGCAGGAATATCCATGGCAATAATAACTCTGGCTGTCTTCTTTGTAAGCTTTAATCTTCTTCATCAAACTACAGAATTTGCAAGAACAACTGCCTTGCTTTCTTTAATTTGTTTGGAAATAGCAAATGCATATAATTTTATTTCGTTTAGGCATAAGGTTTCATTTGAATCTTTGAGAGTGAATAAATATCTTTTTTATGCATCTATAATTTCTATTTTACTGACAATAACAGTAATTTATACTCCACTAAACAAGGTGTTTGGGACAGTTCCAATAGGCATTACTGGATGGTTGGCTGGAATTTTGGCAGCAATTATCATTGTGCTAATATTTAATCTTTTGAAGAGATTGAATGATAAAAAGAATTTTTTGAAATTGGAGCATTTTTGAAGCATTATTTTGGAATTTTTATACTAACAAAAAGAGGTTGCCTGAAATTTTCTGTTATTCTTTTCAGTTATTTGCTTTCAAATAAATAGTTTAGGCAGAAATGCCAGAAAGATAGTATGCGGGTAAACTTGAGCATTTATTTCTACTAAACTCTCTTGCTGCGGGCTTTCTCGCTGATGCTGCGAAGCTCCTCCCTGTGGAGTGTGTAGATGCGGGTTAAACTTGAGCGCATTTTTTGAGAAAAATGCGGGGGTGCTCGCAACCCTGCTCGTTAATAATATTTAATCAGTCTCGCAAAGTTGCTCGGGATTTGAACCTAGAACCTCTGGCGGGTTCTAGTTACTCCAGCTCCGAACAACTTCATTTCTAATTTAGAATTAAGATACTGAAATGAAATTGTCCGCCAAAACCCAGGTTCTCTTTCTTCGAAATTCACTCCCCAGTTCAAATCCAATTATTATGCCTCTGGCATAACAATATGAAATGCGGGAGGAAGGATTTGAACCTTCGCAGGCACTAAGCCACAGGATTTCTCCTCTACCAATTTTCGGAGGACCTTAAGTCTAGCACTCAATTATCTGAGTCCTGCCCGTTTGGCCACTCCGGCACCCCCGCTGAGCAGTTTCACGAGACAAATTTTATTATCCCGAGTGGGACTGCGAACCCATGATAATAAACAAATTTCAGAATTTATAAACTTAATCTCAAACTAAATTTTCAGAATTCTTTTTATTCTGTCAAGAAGAATATCATTATCAACAGGCTTGCTTATAACTCCAAAAGAATTCCTGCATTTTGCCTTTTTTGGCTCATTTTCTGATGCCAGGAAAAGAATTTTCTGGCTTGGAAGTTCTTTTTCTATATTGCAGTCTCCATTAATTATGCCAGACATTTTAATATCAATAACAAGCAAATCAGGATTTTCTCTCTTGCATAATTCAACAACATTGTTCATATTATATGCCTGAAATGTCTTAAATCCAGAAAAATCAAGAAAATTTGCTATGTTTATAGCTGTTTGAATGTGATCATCTGCAACAACAATTTTTCTTTTTTCCATTTTATTTATAAAATTAGTTATATATTTTCTTGTACCTTCAGGACTTTCAATTCTTTCTGCAAATTTTTAAACTTTTTATTTAATTCTTGAAGCCTTGATTTTCTAGCTTTGATTATATCAACTTCCCTCTGCAAATATTTAACTTTTTTCTCTGTTTCTACAATTTCTTTATCTTCTGGGTCCTTGCCAAGATGTATTTTTCCCCAGAATTTTTTTATAATAAAAATGATAACAATTATTATAATAATTGCTCCCAGCCCAATAAGAATGTAGATATAATTATTTTTAATTCCGCTTCCGAGAGATGAAAGACTTTTTGATAAATAACCTAACATTGAAGAATTGTTTTTGGTTGAATTTGTGGTTGTTGTGGTTGTATTGGTTGTAGCTGGTGGAGTGGTTGTAGTATTTGTTGTGTTTGTGGTTGTAGTATTTGTTGTTGTAGTGGTTGTGGTAGTATTGGGGGTTGTAGCTGGCGGCGGGGTGGTTGTAGTTGTAGTATCTGTCATGTCAATAACAATTGGAGAGCCTGTAGAATAGCCTTCAAATTTCTTTGGACCTTTTACTATGCTTCCAAAATCTCTTATAATTATGGAAATTATCATTGATGATGAATCAACAGTTGTTGTGGCTGTTGCCTGCCCGCTTGAAGAAGCATTTACTACAAAACTTTGCAGGGATTCATAATTAGAATTTAGAATATTTATTGTAACTTCTGCATTTGGGATTGTCAAAACAGTAATCTGTGTGCTTGTTGCACTTGCCAAGCTGATTAAAATTAATGCGGATAATATTAATAATGCTTTTTTCATTCTCTTTTCTTATCTTAAGATAATATCTATCTTTTTAAATTTTATTATTACTCAAAAGCCCCAGACAGGAGTTGAACCTGCGACCCTCGCTTTTTTCATGATACGAAAGCGATGCTCTGCCAGCTGAGCTACTGGGGCTTTCTGTTGATTATTGTATTTTTCACTAATCACTACAGAATACTAATAAAAGTTTATAAACTCTTCTGGAATAAACTAAAATTATGAAAAGATTAAA